>JBKPJS010000050.1:0-4052 GCA_046730815.1 Acidobacteriota bacterium | reverse complement strand
GCGCAATGCCGATGACTGTGTAGTTAGCGCCGTCGAGAGTTATCTGCTTTCCAACCATTGCCGGATCGCTGCTGTATCGTCTTACCCAAAGGGCATGGCTCAGTACAACTACCGGTTCATGACCGGCTTGTTCGTCCTGTGGAAGAAACAATCGACCATATTGTGGTCCAACTCCGAACACCTCGAAGAAGTTTGCGGAGGTTTGAGCCATTTCTAATCTTTCGGCTCGATCAGAAAGCGCAAAGTTTGTGGTGGCAGTCCGAATGGCAGCCAGTTGCTCGAAGACTGTATTTTGTGCGCGCCAGTCGAGAAAGTTGGCCGCGGTCACCTGGACCAGTGTGCCCTCGGGATTCAGTTCCTGGATCGCGACGATGCGCTCCGCAGTGCGATACGGCAAACGGCGCAACAACACACTGTTGACTACGCTGAAGATCGCAGTGCTTGCGCCGATACCCAACGCGAGAGTGATCACCACGATCGCTGCGAAGCCCGGATGCTTCAACAACCCTCGCAATCCGTAGCGAATGTCTTTAATTAACAAATCCATAATTGACCAATCATCCACAGATTTCACAGATTCTGCGTAATCTGTGGATGACCTTTCATTCGTATCTCAGCGCCACCAGGGGATCGATCTTTGTCGCGCGACGCGCGGGAAGATAGGCAGCAAGAATCGCGACGGCCAGCATCACCAAGCCTGCGAGCGTCAACGAAACCGGATCGGTCGGCGATAAATCGAACAACAACGTCGACGCAAACCGCGCCACGACGAACACCGCAGGTATGCCGGCAACTATTCCGATTGCCACCAGGACGAGCGCTTCGCGCAGTATCAACATCACTATCTCGCGTGTACGCGCGCCCAGCGCGATGCGGATTCCAATCTCGTTGGTCCTGCTCGCCACTCCGTAAGAAAGAATTCCGTAAAGACCAATCGTCGCGAGCACAAGCGCCAACATCCCAAAGAAGCCGGACAGCGTAGCCATCAAACGCTCACGCAACATCGAACCCTCGACCATCGTCCGGAACCACTCGAAGCTTGTGTCCAGCGCCGGGCTCACTTCGTTCAGTGCGCGATTTACGGATGCAGTGATTTCGCCCTGCGGTAAGTTTGAGCGGATCAGAAACTGCCGGCCTGCCGTCGGCTGCGGGTCTTGCAGGCTCGGCAGGTACATCACCGGAATAAGCTCTTCTTTTAACTCTTCAAACTTCGCGTCACGAGCAACGCCAACAATTTCATAGGTAGTCTCGGGTTCGGTTGGCGTTGTTTCGACGACGATGCGGGCGCCAATTGGATTTGTCTCGCGCAGTTGGCGCACAAACGTTTCGTTGACGATCGCGACCCTGGGCGAGTTCACCGTGTCGTGCGAATTAAACTCGCGCCCACCTCGGAGCGGCAGTTGAATAGTTTGAAAATAATCGATGCCGACGCGATTGAAAGAGACGTTAATCTTGTCGTCAGGCTTTCCCTCGACCCAGACATCGTTACTGCGGCCGCCACCGGTGAGTGGAAGAGTGTCCGACTCTGCGACAGCTTGCACGCCCGGCACTGCTTTGATCCGTTCGAGCAGTTGCGCTTTGAATTCAATGCGTCGTTCCGGCGCGATATTCAGGCGCCGAAAACTGACTCGCGCGACGAGCAGATTTTCCTGGTTGAAGCCGGCATCGAGGGTGAGAAGTTTGTTCAAGCTGCGCGTAAACAGGAGAGCACTGGCAACCAACACCAACGACAGCGCTACCTGGACCACCACGAGCGCTCGCCGCAAACTGAGTCGACCGCCACCTGCTGTGAGTCCACGTCCCGTGGTTTTCATTACTGCGCTGAGTTCGATTCGCGTTGCACGCAGCGCCGGAGTCAAACCAAACAGCAGACATGTCAAAGCAGCAACCCCCGCGGTGAATCCAAGCACGCGCCAATCGGGTGTGAGATCGAGAAAGACGGAGTTAAAACCCGTGCCGATCAATGAGACGAGGAAACGGCTCAGGCCCTGGGCCAACACGACTGCCAGTGCGGTGCCAAGGACTGTCAGCAGGAAAGTTTCGACGAGCAATTGGCGGATGATTCTTGTGCGAGAAGCGCCGACGGCCTGACGAACAGCGATTTCCTTTTCGCGTGTGCTCGCGCGGGCGAGTAACAAATTCGCCAGGTTGGCACATGCAATTAGCAGCACCAACCCGGCGATGGCCAGCAACAGCCACAGGGGACGCTCATAGTTTTCACGCAGTGTCGAATAGCCGGCGCTGCCATCGACGGCAACTAGCTGCGACTGGAGATATTTATTAACGCTTACAGGCGGATAATTTGGCGGCAGCGTTTGTTGAAATAGCGATCCCGAGATCGATTGAAGTTGAGTAGTCGCTTGTTCAATGGTCCAACCCGGTTTAGGACGGCCGGTCACCATCAACCACCAATTAAATCCGGAATCCAGTCGACTGTTTTTTCCGTAAACGATCGCGTCGGCGCAGATAGGCAAAGCGACGTCGAACGTGCGGCCGACTTCCAGACCAAAGAAGCTCGCGGGAGTAACGCCGATGATGTCGAAAGGCTTATCAGAAAGAGTAACCTTGCGGCCGATTACGTTTCGCTCACCGCCGTACTCACGTTGCCAGAAGGAATGGCTGATCACAGCGCCTGGCGCAGCGCAACCTCGCTGGTCATCGGCGGCCGTGAAAACGCGTCCGAGTTCCGGCTGCACGCCGAGTACGTTGAAAAAGTCGCCGCTTACCCAAAGCCCTTTGGCCAAACGCACTTCTCCGCCCTGTGCGAGGTTCAAATCATTTCTTCCCCAGGCGAGCACACCCGAGAACGCTTCTTGTCGATCTCGAATCTGTTCCCAAAGCGGATTGGTTACTGCCGGATAGAACGACTGCCTGCTACCACGAACTCCGTCCATGTCCATGAGGCGAACATTGACAAGCTGTTGTGCGTCGCGGACCGGCAGAGTTTTGAGTCGCACTGCGTTGACTAATTGGAAGATTGCGGTATTGGCGCCGATGCCGAGCGCTAGCGACAACACAGCCACCGCCGTGAAGCCCGGGTTCTTCCGCAACATCCGTACTCCGAATTGTAAATCTTGAAGCATTTATCTATCCCAATGATGTTTTGTAGGGGCGCCCTCTGTGGCCACCCGTGTTTCCGTCCGCGCGTCAGACGGGTGGCCACGGAGGGCCACCCCTACAAATAATTCTTACTCGTACCTGAGCGCCACCAACGGATCGACTTTCGTCGCGCGGCGCGCCGGGACGAAACACGCGATGAAGGCCACCGCCATCAAGAGGGCCGCAACCACAGCAAACGTAATCGGATCCTTTGCCGTAACTCCGAAGAGCAAAGTCGACATCACCCGCGTCAGAGCCAACGCGCCGCCCACACCTAAAACCACGCCAATGAGCGTGAGCACCATTCCCTGCCGCACTACCAGCTTCAACACATCGAGCTGGCGAGCGCCCAACGCCATGCGTACGCCGATCTCGTGCGTTCGCTGCGCGACTGAATAGGACATCACACCGTAAATTCCTGTTGCCGCCAGGACCATCGCGAGCGCCGCAAACAGTGCGAGCAACGTCGTGCGATAACGCGGCGCTGCCACTGACGAAGCAACCCAATCATTCATCGGCTTGATTGCTGCAATGGGCTGTTCAGGATCGATCGCCTGCACTTCTTTGCGCACGCCGCTGACGATGCTCAAGGGATCTCCCTGCGTACGAATAACCAGGTTCGTCCCGCCGGTCTGGCGACTCGGCATGTACATCGCCGGGAACGGTGTGTTTTGCAATGATTGATGACGAATGTCTCCGACGACACCGATAATCTCGAGGGCCTGATTACCCATCGCGCTGATCAGGCGTTTGCCGAGTGGCTCTTCATTCGGGAAAACGGTATCGACAAGTTGCTGGCTAACGAGGAGTACGTTGTCGCTTTGTCGCACCTCTTGCTCCGTGAAGTTCCGTCCTCGCAGTAACGGAATGTGCAGCGCGTTGAAGTACTGTTGATTGACGCGACGCCAGTCAGCATCGAAAGCCTGGTCAGGGCTGACCGGCGGCCGGCCTTC
>JBKPJS010000049.1:0-1995 GCA_046730815.1 Acidobacteriota bacterium | reverse complement strand
TACGCGTTGTTCCTGGCCGGCAAGTTTTCCGAAGCTGCCGAACACTTTCGTCCGGTGATTACTTCGGATCAGCAAGATGGCCAAGCGTATTTCCTGTTTTCGAAATCGCTGTTGAAACTTGGGAAGACTGAGGCGGCCGCAGCCGCGGACGACATGGCGCGCCGCTACCTGCGGACGGCTTATGCGAAGTGGGAAACTGAATGGCAAAAGTCGCAAACGACGAGCGGTGTCAGCTTGCGCATGCGCGATGTGCTGAATCGTGAGGAAGTCTTCGGTCTGGACCGCGAGAAGCGCATGACTGCCGAGGCGGGATCTCCGAGCTCAGCGACCCAGGACTTATTAATAAAGGCGCGCGATCTTTACCAGGCGGGGCGCGACGACGAAGCACTGCCGGAACTGCATCGCGTCGTGATGATCGAGCCGACAAACGCCGAAGCCTATCTCCTGAGCGGCCGCATCAATCTTCGTCGCAGCGATCAGGAGGCTGCGATAGCCGCGTTGAAGACGGCGATATTCTGGGACTCGAAGCTCATCGACGCGCATATTCTTTTGGGCAGAATTTTTCTCGAACGTGGCGACAGAGGCGAGGCTCGGAAGTACGCGCTCAGCGCCATCACCATCGATCCCAACAATCAGGAAGCGATCGCTCTACAGCGCCAGGTCACAATGGGCAATTAGATCCATCCACAGATTACGCAGATGATCTGTGTAATCTGTGGATTTGTGGCACAGGGTGTGCTCAAGAGATTCGCGGCACGACACGGAATAGACGAAAAGCGTTGACCGTGCCCCCGCCGCCGACAACCCTCTGAGCGCCGCCTGCCGCTGCGCCAGCCACCTTCCGAGCGTTCCTTCAGTGCTTCCCCCCGAAACGTGGACCCAGTCAGTAATGACTGGGTTCTCCCGCTTTTAAAGCCCAGCCAATTCAGTTTTCCGGATTTTGTTGGCGAGACGATTTTTGTCACTTTGACAGTGACGCTTTCTGTCTTTTTGCGTCAAAAATCGGCTAATTGACTACCCCGTATTCAGTCGCCCAAAAATATTTTTTCCTCCGTGCCATCTGCGTAATCTGTGGCTGGTTTGATAAACTCGGCCGCGATGCGGCAACTAGTTTTTCGTTCTGAGTGGGCTGCGGCGGGCGCCAGCACACTTCTCCTCATATTCTCGTTTCCGAATTTCGAGCTTTACTTTCTCGCCTGGATCGCCCTCGTTCCGCTGCTCGTGATCATCGTGCGGCGTCCTTCGCCACGAAGCGCGTTCATTCTCGGATGGGCCACGGGGACGGCGTTCTTCTACGCTTCCTGCTACTGGCTCACTTACTCGATGATTCATTACGGTGGCCTGCCTACGCTCCTGGCCTATCTGTTATTAATTCCCGGAGCACTCATCGTTGGCGTCTTTCCCGGATTGTTCGCCTTGCTGTTTGCCCTCACTATTCAGAAATGGGATCACATCGCAATACTGCTGGCGCCGGTATTCTGGACCGCACTCGAGCTGGTTCGCTTGAGTGTGACGGGCCAACTCTGGAACGCGCTCGGGTACTCGCAGGCTTATCACCGGATGTTAATTCAACCAGCGACGTGGGGCGGTGTCTACGCCGTCAGCTTTCTTATCATTGCGATTAATTCCGCGGTTGCGTTCGTTGTCGTCAAGAGAACACGCGCCGCACTGGCGACTGCGCTCTTAATGGCCGGCATGGTCGCGGTGGTGATCGTCGTTTCCCCGAGGATGGGAACCACTGGTTATTCCAGCACAGTTCTGCCTGACCTTAACGTTGTGGCTATCCAGCCAAACGTACCAATGACGATGGTCAAGACCACGGCGGAGATGCAGGAGCTACTCGAAAGACATCTCTTACTGAGCAACAACGGCTTGCAGTCTCTCCCTCACGACCAGTTGCCGCGACTCGTGATCTGGCCCGAGTCGCCGATGAACTTCACCTATGCTTCCAACAAAACATTTCAGGAGCTCGTCGCCGACTTTACTAAACGGAAC
>JBKPJS010000048.1:0-4768 GCA_046730815.1 Acidobacteriota bacterium | reverse complement strand
GCATCACGTTTCCTGCGGGCATGCAACCGCCGCATAAGATTCTCCAAGTATCAGGTGAAATTAGGGGACTACCCTCATCCTGTAATGGCCAGACGGGCAAAAACATTTCGGCGCGTAACTGGGATCAATCTGCCTTTGGGAAATATCGGAGGGCTGCTAGCCTCATGTAAGGAGGATGCGCAGGTCGCGAACGTTTGTTCCGGTGGGGCCGGTTACGATCAGATCGTTGAGCTGGGCGAAGAAATTGTACGAGTCGCTGTGGGCGAGAGAGTTGTCAGGGTCGAGGGCCAGATTGCGGGCGCGGTTGATGGTTGTCTCGTCGGCAATGGCGCCTGCTGCGGGGCTGTTACCATCGATACCGTCAGTGCCGGCGCTCAGTACGATCGCATGCTGACTCTCTTTGTCCAGGCGCATTGCGCAGCGCAAGACTGTTTCGAGATTTCTGCCGCCCCGGCCATCACCTCGAACCGGACACGAAAACTCACCGCCGGATATGACGCAATAGTTTGTTTCAATCGGTGGCGCAAAAAGTGCGGAAAGAAGAAGGTCGCAACCTTCCTCGATCGGCTGCTCGCAGATGTCCGGCGGCGTCACGCAATGGAAGCCGAGTTCCAACGCTTTATCCCGGGCCGCTTCTATCGCTGTCCAATTGCCTAAGAGAACATGATGAGCGCCGGGAATTGTACTCGTCGGCTCTTTCACTTCGCGTGCGGCCTTCATGATCGACTCCGGCAAGTCGTGTTCGAGATGATATTGCTTGATGACCTCCATCGCGTTCGGAGCATCCGCCGGTGCCGGGAGAGTCGGCCCTGAAGCAACGCTGGCTTCGTCACCACGATTGGTGTCGGAAACGACCAACGTAAACATTTCTGCGCGAGGTGCGCGCCGCGCCAGTGCCCCACCTTTCACTGCCGAGAACACACGGCGGACCGAATTCACTTCGGTGATACGCGCGCCACATGCGATCAGTGCTTTATTTGCTTCACGGAGATCCGGAAGCGATATTTCGTCACTGACCGGCCATTCGATCATGGCCGAGCCGCCACCCGAGATCAGAAAAATTACTGTAGCTTGTTCCGCGTTTGCACGATCGAGGAGCGCAAACGCAGCTCGTGCTGCCTCGAGACTCGCTTCGTTCGGCAACGGATGGCCGCCGATAAAACTTTGCCACCGCTTCGAAGCGAGTTGAGTGGGAGCAGTGATTACGCCTGCGCTCAGCTTCTCGCCCAACGCTTCCTCAAGCCCAACCGCCATTGAAGCCGCGGCTTTTCCGATCGCAATTGCGTAAATGCGAGAAGCGCTCCGGTGGTGCACCGTGATGGCGTTTTTGACAGCTTGGCGAGGATCCACTGACGAGAGCGCGTGATGAAAGATCGCGCGCGCGAGGTCATTTTTTACAGGATTTACATGATTAGCCATGATTTACATGATAATCCTGATAAATCATGTAAATCCTGTAACTAGCCTTCCGCGACACCCATTTCGTCCCACTCGGCCACCATCTCATATGCGCGACCGAGCACCGGACGCGGACGCGAAGAACCATCTGCCTGGCCGATCAATCCTTCACGCTCCATGATGTCGAGGATGGCGGCGGCGCGGCCGTAACCAATCCGCAAACGACGTTGCAGCACTGAAGTCGAAGCGCGCTTCATCTCTACGCAAATGCGCAACGCTTCTTCAAACAGTTCGTCGTGGTCGCCTGCTGAAGTTTCCAGCCCAAGCGCCTCTTCGTCGGATTGAGTGATGCTCTCGTCGTATGCCGGCGGGCCTTGCGCCTTAATATGCGCGACGATGCGGCCAATCTCAGTCTCGTCAATGTACGCGCCGTGAACACGAATCAGGCGTGAAGTGCCGGGCGGCAGAAACAGCATGTCGCCACGACCGAGAAGCTGCTCGGCTCCGTTCGTGTCGATGATCGTGCGTGAGTCGATCTTCGAAGAGACGCGGAAAGAGATACGGGAAGGGAAGTTGGCTTTGATCAAGCCCGTGATCACGTCGACCGACGGTCTTTGCGTGGCCAAAACGAGGTGAATGCCGACCGCACGCGCCATCTGGGCCAGCCGCGTGATCGATTCCTCGACTTCTCGACCGGAAGTCATCATCAGATCCGCGAGCTCGTCGATGATGATTACGATGTAAGGGAGCGGCTTCCACGGCTCGCCTTTGTCGTCGTACTCCTTGATGAGATTGCGGCGCATGATCTCGGTGTTAAAGCCGTCGATGTTGCGCACGCCCCATCCGGCGAGATCGCGATACCTCCGCTCCATCTCCGCGACTGCCCACTTAAGCGAACGCGACGCGGCTTTCGGATCGACGATAATGGGCGTCGCCAGATGTGGAATGTCTTCGTAGAGACCCAGCTCGAGGCGCTTCGGATCGATGAGGATGAACTTAACTTCATCCGGACGCGCGCGGTAAAGAATTGAGACGATGAGCGCATTCACGCCGACCGACTTGCCTGAACCTGTCGTTCCAGCGATTAACAGGTGCGGCATCTTCGCGAGGTCGGCGACGTAGTTGAGGCCGTCGATCGTTTTGCCGAGCGCGATCGTCAACTTCGATCCTGACTCACGAAACGGACGCGACTCGATCACTTCGCGTAGGAATATCGTTTCGCGACGCGGATTCGGTACCTCAATACCAACGTGCGGCTTGCCGGGCATGCGATCGATGCGAATCGACTCCGCTTTCAGAGCAAGACACAGATCGTCCACCAGCGATACGACCCGCGAATACTTCACGCCTGCGTCGGGCTTGAATTCATAAGTCGTCACGACTGGCCCAGGACAGATGTGTTTGATTTGGCCAGTGACGTTGAACTCTTTGCACTTTTCTGCGAGCCGCGTCGCGATACCGAGTAGTTCAGTGTCGGCTTGCTCGCTGTGTGGCGGAGCTTCGTTCAGGAACTCGAGTGGTGGCAGGCCGTAGTCGCTGTAGTTAACACGCCGTGCGGTGTCGAAAGGCAGCTTGCCGGTTGCAGGTGCTTCAGCTTTGACTCGCACCACGGAAGCGTCCCGAACCATCTCTTCGAGATCGTCCTCGTCCGCGATAGCAATGTCGGACCCCGGAGTCGGAAAGATCGAACGCCGTCCTGATTGACCAGTGACGACCGTTGCAGGCGGAACAGCAACGCCCACACTCGCGCCTGCCGCACTGGCGCTCGCCGCGATTGCAGAACTGGCCTGCGGTTCGGGTTTTGTTTCAGTGCGTATGACCGGCGGAGCAACCGGCGCTTTCATAAAATCGGCCACGCGCTCAGCCGGTGTCAGATTCAACGTCTGCTTCAGGGCGTTCTTCGCCGCTTCGCGTTCGGCTTTAATCGCCGCCTTCGCTTCCTTACGCAGCTTGGCTCGTTCAATCCGTTGCAGCCGCCACGCTCTGAAACGTGCAGGTAGCTTGCCGACAAAAGCGAAACGCGAGCCGATCGCATTCACGATGATTTCGTAAAGTCGAACGAACGAGAAGTTCGTGGCAAGCAACAAGCCGGTTGCGGCGATCGCTACCAACAGCACAGTTGCGCCAACGTTGCTTAGCCCACTTGCCAATCCCTGTGCGACAACCGCGCCGAGCAGACCGCCGGGTTGCACACTCGCGTCAAACAGCGGACGCATTTGTGAGATCGACAACAGCGCTGCGGCCGCAACGACGAGCACTATCAAACCAACGATCCGCGTCCCCGGACTGTGAATGATGCCTGCATGGAAGCGTCGCCACGCTGCGGCGAACAAAAGCAGCGGCAGAAGATAAGCTGCGAGGCCAATAAATTGAAAAGCAGTCGCGGCGACATTCGCGCCGATCGAACCGGCCCAGTTGTGCGTTTCGCTCTGGCCCGCCGAGTTCCACGACGGATCGTTTGGATAGAACGCCGCGGAGATCAGACAGAGCGCCAGCAGCAATCCGAGCGCTAAAAGCAGGATGGCCAGTATCTCGTTACTACGACCAGCGCGTGGAAAAATGATGCGCGGCTTCTCTTCAATGTGTGTAGTTGTCGCCATGAGTTCTCCCAACTCAAAAGGTCACGCGCGTCAGGTACTAGGCAGCCTTGCGTGCGAGCAAGTAGGCTTTGATGAAGTCGTCGATGTCTCCGCCGAGCACTGCCTCGACGTTGCCTCGTTCCAGCTTAGTGCGTGTGTCTTTTACCAACTGATAGGGCGCCAGTACGTAACTTCTTATCTGTGATCCGAATGATATATCGGCCTTGTTGGCTTCGAGTTCGGCGGTCTCAGCCCGCCGTTTCTCTAACTCCAGTTCATAAAGACGTGAGCGCAGCACCTGCATGGCAACTGCTCGATTTTGATGTTGTGAACGTTGGTTTTGACAGGATACGACAATCCCGGTAGGTATGTGGGTGATGCGAACTGCTGAATCGGTGGTGTTGATATGTTGTCCACCCGCGCCGGTAGCGCGATAGGTGTCGACACGCAAATCTTTGTCGTTGATTTCGACTTCGATGTCCTCGTCAATCTCAGGGTAAACAAATAAAGAAGCGAATGACGTATGTCGCCTCGCCGCCTGGTCAAATGGCGAGATACGCACCAGCCGGTGCACTCCGGCTTCCGCAGCCAGTAGCCCGTAGGCGTATTCACCTTCAACTCTGAACGTTACACTCTTCAGTCCAGCTTCCTCGCCTGGTTGATACTCGAGCACTTCCGCTTTGAAGCCGCGCTGCTCGGCCCACTTGAGATACATGCGCAGCAGCATCTCGGCCCAATCCTGCGACTCGGTGCCACCCGCGCCCGGATGAATCGTGCAAATAGCGTTACGG
>JBKPJS010000047.1:0-8960 GCA_046730815.1 Acidobacteriota bacterium | reverse complement strand
AAACACTAGTTGGGGCGGATACAAGTTCACCAAGACTATCGAAAACGGTAAAGAGGTTCCCCACTGGACTGCGCAAAGCGGAACCGAATGGTGGGAAAGTAGAAAAGACAATGTTGTAACACTGATTGGTTGGGCCGTCATGGTGATGCTGCTGAGTGTCGGCGCACCGTTCTGGCAAGACACCCTGGAATCCCTCTTCGGCATCAAGAATCTCTTGCGTCAGAAGAGCGGCACGCAAAACATCGAAACCCAGAGTGGCACAGGACAACCAAAAGAGTAGCAAAGATCGGAATTTGACAGTTCAAAATCTAAAAAGGTAACTCGGAGGCTAAATCATGTCTGCAAATAATCCTGGCAACACAACTCCTTCCGGTAATGTAGTCGCGGTAGGAAAGAAAAGTTGTAAACCCTTCATCTTTGAGGTCATGGTCTACAGTCCTGAGGCCGGCTACAAGGCCCAGGTCATGGTCGAAAGAGGTTGCACACCAACCAACGACTCAGTTTGGAAGTTTGTTTTTGATCTCTACAAGAAAAAGGCTACCGGCGATGGTTTCGATCAGTTGGTGCACGTCTCTTACAGGGCGTTAACCAAAGAAGAAAATACCGCTGTTATCGGAATGATCGACGGCATGACCGACGCTCAAGCTGACGAACTCCCCAACCTGCACAATGCCGCAAAAAGTTTTGCCGAGAACCCGACGCCGGAGACAAAAACTGAGGTGTTGAACCAGGCTAAGGCCGTAGTAACAGCCGAGAACTGATCACTGAATGGAGCGTGGATTATGATTCTTCGCGAATCTAACCGCTGGTTGATGTTCGCGATGGCAGGGCTATTGTGTCTCTTTTCAGCAATAGCTCCTGCCAAAGCTCAATCACAGACTGAAACGGGTGAGGATTGCCGCGGCGACATTGGTGAAGCTGATGGGTTTAAGTTTCGCAATGTGAAGGTCAAGGCTCGTTATCTTCCCAATCTCAGGCACCCTCTGCCTTCAAGTGGGACAACTTATTCTCCGGCTACCGTAACAACGATTGTCGAAGACGTGTCGCAAGTGCTGACTGACGAAGCGATGCGCGAAAACGAAGAAGGTGAAACCGAACATAAACTGCTCAACAGTGTTACGGTCGGCAAAGGAAAGGTAAGTGATGCTTTCGGGTTCGGTATCAAATTCGTGTCATCGTGTACGAAGAAAATCGATGAGTCTGAATGCAAAGCTGCACTTGGAGACGACAACTCCAAGTGTGTAGACGTCGGGATCCACGCTTTCTCCGTTCGGGTGGACACAGGCGATCCCATTTCAAACTTAGTTAATCTCCCGCGCTCCAATCGTCCTTCGTTCCTCAGCAAAGTGCCCGGACCTTTGCTCGCCTTTAATCCCAAGCCGGGATTGGAACACGATCGCGCGTTTGGACCATCAGCAAGCTTTGAGTCGTCCACAAACTTACTGGACTTCTCAAGGAACATGCGAAGCCAGCCGCTGCACGCGAGGAGGACGCGACTGGATCTGCGCACCAGCGGCCGGCGCTCATTGGACGATTCGTTTTATGAAACACTCTCGCAGTTGTCGTTCTCGCGCAGCTATGCAAATACTCTTGAACGTTTGGCGCTCGACCTCGAGTTTGAAGCCGATCATCATCCGCAGGGTGCGGCTGAATTTCTGAGGAATGCCGTTCGAGTCGGCGCCAACGTCAGGCTTCGCACAAACTCAACACTGTTTGAGGCGGTCTCACTTAACGCGCGTTACCGCCGATCAAGTAATCGACTAAACTCGCCCGCACCTCTCCTGACGGAAGCTGCGTCGGAAAATTCTTTCGAAGGCAGCGCATTGCTCGACGGGCGGCTCTTGAAAGGCACGAGTCGCCTCGCATTCTGGATCGATGCCAATTCTCCCAACGGCATAACTCAGCGCTATCAACGCGCCGCGGCAATTTGGGGTTATCAAAAAGAGTTTATTCTTGTTCCTAATCAAACGATTGGGGTTGAGCTTTTGGCAGGTGCCGGGCATGTGTGGGGCGACAGTCCTGAATACGCACGGTTTTACGGCGGCAACTGGTCCAAGAACTTCCTTTATGAAGCGAGAGAATCTCCCGTCTTGTCTGACTTTCCTCGTGGTCCACTCATCCGCAGTTTTGGCTCCGGTCGCGCAACCGCAGGAGAAAGCAGAGTCAACGGCGCCACCTCCTACTGGAACCTGAATTTTAACGTCAGTATTCCTGTTCCCCGGTGGTCGAGTCCGATTGTTCCTGACATTTCTATCTCGTTGCCAAAGAAGAAAGCGGACGGAAGCTTTGAGAAGGATCAGAATGGCGAGCCCATTTTTGAAGACAAGCCTTTGCGAGTCATTCTGAAGAACCAGGGCGAGAGCAGCCGCAAAGTGCTGGAACGTCTCTTCGTAAAGGAAGGACTTTCAGTCGACGAAGCAAAAGCGAAGTCGGAGAAGGAATTGCAAAGCATTAACGCAATACTCGGCTTCATGGCCGACCAGGCTAATATCTATTCTTTCAAGCCGCTCCTCATGTTCGACGCAGCTCGCCTGAATTCTCCGGGAGCGATAAACAATCGCACAAAGTTTGCGGTCGGCGGCGGTCTTCAGTTCACGCTGGTGATTGCAAAGTTCGAGGCGGGATATGTTCGGACCCTGCGTCCACTTCCCGGCGATGATAAGGGAAACGTGGTGCTGCGACTCTTCTTCCAGAACATGTTTTGAAATGAATATAATCTGAGCCGCTTGAATCTTGCGTCAAAGCTAAAAGGCATTCTTCTTCCCGTCGTCACGCCGTTTGATGATGGAAGCCGGGTCGATCTTCGCGCGCAGGCTGATAACTTGTCTTCGTGGGCGACGACGGGAATCAGCGGCTATGTCATGCTTGGGTCAACCGGCGAACGCGTTCATCTCGACGAGTCGGAGTATCTGCAAATCATCGAAGCCGCGCGTGGAGAAGTATCTGATGAGCTGGCGTTCATTGTGGGCGCGGGGCAGCAGAGTACGCTCGGCACGATCAATGAGATAAAGAAGGCAGCGCGAACCGGCGCGGATGCGGTGCTGGTTATCACTCCATACTTCTATCGCTCTGCGATCACTCAGGAAACACTGGTCAGTTACTACACGGCGGTTGCCGATTCCTCGCCGGTTCCGGTGCTGCTTTACAGTATGCCGCCGCTGACTGGTATCAAGATCGAAGCTGAAACAGTTGCGCGTTTGAGTGAACACGCGAACATCATCGGCGTGAAAGACAGTTCGAATGATGTTGCGGGCTTCAGTGAGACAGTCAATCTTTGTTCGCGTGATTTTGCCGTGCTAACCGGGAATGGAACTGTGTTGCTCGACACTTTGCGCGCGGGCGCGACTGGTGGAATTCTTGCGGTGGGATGTGCCGTGCCGGAGATTTGCGTCGAGATCTTTCGTGCGTTCAAGTCAGGGCAAGAGGAATACGCGGCACGGCTTCAATCGAAACTCACGCCGTTCGCGACCGCCGTGACGACGAAGTTTGGGATTGGCGGATTGAAGGCCGCGCTCGACCTTGCGGGTTATCATGGAGGCGCAGTTCGAGCGCCGTTGCGCGCTCCTGATGAAAATGCGCGCGCTGAAATCGCAGCGCTACTGGACAGGATTACAGGATTTTCAAGATTTACATGATTCAGCTTGTAAATTCGTAAATCCCGTAAACTCCTGTAGAATGCCCCGCAGGAGCCCGAATTATCTTGAGTACAGCCGAACCCGCTTGTTATAGCACGCCCGAAGAGTCAGGACTGCGCGTTGAAACGCTGCCGTTCGAACAAATTCCGCATCATTCGCGCCTCTTTCTCGAGTATCTAACAGATCCGTTGCCGCTGCGACGTTTCTATCCGTCGGCCGTCCGCTTCCATCACGAATTGCCGCAACGCGTGCCTGAAGTTCTCGATGCCTACCGAATAGATCGCGACAAGGTTTGCAATGCGCTCACGTCGATGAACCAACACTGGGGCGCGGGTGAAGCGACGCTCAGTAACATTCAGTTGCTGCGCGAGTCAGATTGCATCGCGGTTGTTTCCGGTCAGCAGGCAGGTCTGTTCACTGGTCCACTCTACACGGTCTACAAAGCGCTCTACGCGGTGAAATTGGCCGGATGCCTGCGCCAGCGCAACACCAAAGCGGTGCCGGTGTTCTGGATTGCGGCGGAGGATCACGACTTTGCGGAAGTTGCCAAAGCGGAATTCATTGGTCGTGATTGCCAGCTCAAGCATGTTGAAGTTTCCACGAGTCTGCATCGCGAGGGACAGCCAGTCGGGCAAGTTGTTTTGGACGACTCGATAGATGTGGTCGTGGACCAGCTTTTCGAGTTGTTGCCGAACTCAGAATTCGCAGCCGACATGAAGGCGTTAGTGAAGAAAGCCTGGCAGCCGGGTCGCGGTTACGTTGAAAGTTTCGCGACGATGATGACTTCACTGCTCGGTCGTCATGGGCTGATCTTCCTCGACCCTCTAGACGCCGAGCTTAAGAAATTGGCCGCGCCGCTTTATTCCGAAGCGGCTCGCCGTGCGCCGGAGATTGCAAGCGCGATCGAAGAGCGAAGCAGCGCGCTGGAGAGCGCCGGGTTTCACGCGCAGGTGCTCGCTTCCGCGAATTCGTTTCCATTATTCCTGCACGACGATTCGGGCGCGCGACACGCGATGGTCCGTGTCGAAAACGGAAAATACAAAACCAAAGACATCGATAACGAATACACCGCTGAAGAACTCGCAACGATGGCGAGCGAGTCGCCGGAGAGGTTTAGCCCTAACGTCACTCTGCGCGCCGTCGTGCAGGATTATTTACTGCCGACAATCGCTTACTGCGGCGGTGCTGCGGAGATTGCATACTTTGCGCAAACTGCCGAGGTGTATCGCGTGCTCGAACGACCGGCAACTCCGATCCTGCCACGCTCGAGCTTGACGATGATCGAGCGCCACACCGGACGCGTGCTTGAAAGATACGATCTGACGCTCGCCGATTTCTTCGAAGGACTCGAACCGGTGATGAAGCGCGTTGTCGAGGAACACCTCGGCGCTGACACTGCGAAGTTCTTCGCTAATGCGGAAGAGAACGTCAATCATGAGCTCGATCGTTTGCGACGGGAACTCCAGGCGATCGATCCAACATTGGCAAATGCACTCGACACCGGACGGAAGAAGATTAACTACCAGCTCGAAGGACTGCGCACACGCTTCGTGCGCGCACAGATGACTCGCGACGAAGCCGTCCACCGGCAGTTGCAACGCGCGTTCGATCAGCTCTATCCGAACAAAGATCTACAAGAGCGTCATATCAATATCACTTCGCTGCTTGCCCGCCACGGCACGTACGTGATCGAGTGGATCTATAACGCGATTAACCTCGGATCGAATGAGCATCAGATCGTGAAGCTGTAGGGTTCTTTTACAGGATTTACATGATTAGACATGATTTACGTGTAATCCTGTTAATCCTGAAAATCTTGTAAATCATGTCGAAAATCCGCGTCCTCGCAGACCACGTCGCAAATCAAATCGCCGCGGGCGAAGTCGTTGAACGGCCTGCATCTGTCGCCAAAGAGCTCGTCGAGAATTCAATCGACGCGGGCGCCACGCGCATTACGATCGAGATCGAAGCCGGGGGTCGCAGGCTGTTGAAGGTCTCAGACGACGGCGAAGGGATGGTGCGCGACGACGCAATACTCGCTTTCGAAAGACACGCCACCTCGAAGATTCGTGTGACCGACGATCTCGCCGCGATTGGCACGCTTGGTTTTCGCGGTGAAGCCCTCGCGTCTATTGCTTCGGTTGCGAAAGTTGAGCTGACAACCTGCATCGAGGACGCAAATGCTGCGACGCGCGTCACAATCGACGGCGGGCGCATGCGCGATGTTAAAGACGCTGCGCATCCGCGCGGAACGACGATCGCCGTGCGAGATCTCTTTTTCAATATTCCCGCGCGCCGCAAGTTTTTACGCTCGGAAGCGACCGAGACTTTTCACCTAACGAATCTCGTCACTCATTACGCGTTGGCCCATCCCGAGATTGCATTCACATTTGTAAACAACGGCAGGGAAGTGGTGCGTGCGGCGGCGGCGAAGAATCTTCGTGAACGTGCCTTTCAAATCTTTGGCGAGGAGTTTTTGGAGAACCTGCTGGAAGTGAATGGAGGTGAGCCTCAGGTCGCGCGTGTGAGCGGTTATGTTTCCGCGCCGCGAGACCGGCGCACGTCTCGCGATTCACAATACCTGTTTGTGAACAGGCGATTCGTGCGCGATCGGATGATTGGCCGTTCGCTTTCTGAAGGTTATCGATCGATCCTGCCGCATGGCGTCTATCCGGCGGCGTTGTTGTTTGTCGAAACGCCTCTGGAGGAAGTTGATGTAAACGTGCACCCGGCCAAGACGGAAGTGCGTTTCCGCCGGCAGGCTGCGGTCGCGGACGCGGTGCGAGAAGCCGTGCGAGCGGCGTTGGCGAGCGCGAGCTACGTGCCATCGCCGGAGCAGCCACAAGTTCCCGAGCCGATATTGACGGCGACTGCTGCCGTGAGTTCAATCGCTCCTCAACCGAGAATCGAATTTGTTGCGCCTCCCCCACCATCGTCGCCTGCGCCTCAGCCACCATCACCGCGCGTGCCCGTCGAACCATCCGGCGAAGAGATCGCACGCGACGTCAAACTCATGATTCAATCCGCCGTTTCCGTAAAATCCGTGGCCTCTCTTCCGCCGTTGAACTCAGCGGAGAAGTTCACTCGAGAAGTTACTCCTGAATCTCTATCGACCAACATCCGTCCGTTGGGCCAACTCGACGACAGTTTTATCATCGCGACTGATGACGACGGTTTGCTCTTGATCGACCAGCATGTCGCACACGAGCGAATACTCTTTGACAAATATCGTGCTTTGGAATCAGAGCGTCGCACTGACTCACAGCAGTTGCTTGTGCCTGAGACTTTCGATCTAACGCCCGCGCAGGCCGCAGTGTTCGACGATCTCGCGCCGGAGTTGGAGAAGTATGGATTTGAGTTGATGCGGCTCTCGGGGCGCACTGTGGCAATCAGAGCAACGCCAGCGGACTTGCCCGGCAGTGAAGCGCGAAACATGCTTGCGGAATTACTCGACACAGTCGATGCAGAGAAGAAGAGCACGGCGCGCGAGACGCTGCGCGACGAGATTGCTGCGTCGCTCGCGTGTCACGCGGCCATCAAGGTCAACATGCCGCTCGCGCCCGAGAAGATGCGTTGGCTCATCGATCGACTCTTGCAGACTTCCTCACCGACAACATGTCCACACGGGCGACCCGTGATCCTGCGACTAAAAACCCGAGACATACTGAAAGGCTTCCACCGCATTTAGACAGGATTACAAGATTTTCATGATTTGCAAGATTTATCCTGTAATCCTGAAAAATCTTGCACCTCCTGTTAAAGCTGGTCCAGAGTTTTAATGACGCGGTTAGTGTCAGCGAGATCCGGTAGCAGCGCATCGGGTTTGCACGCGAGGATCTCTTCGATCGAATAGAAGCGGCCGGTGCCGACCGCGACGGCTCGCGCGCCGAAGTGCCGCGCGCAGTCGATGTCGTTAGGCGTGTCGCCGATTACGATGAATTGCTCCGGCGCAAGGTCGAGTTGCAGATGTTTCCGAATACGCTCGGCAGCCCTCCCCGGAAGGTCGCGCCGGTTGTGCGACTCATCTCCAAATGCGCCTGGCAACGCGAAGAACTTATCCAGTCCAACAAGCTCCATCTTTAAATACGCCATCGACTTAATGTTGCCTGTCACGAGCGCTGACTCGTAGCGCGGATGATCCGCGAGAGCCTGTAACGTTTGACGCACACCAGGAAGCACTTCGAAAAACCTCGTACCATTTCTCGTGACTCTTCTCGCTTCTTCCGTCAAACGCGAAGCGAGCAACTCGATGCGCGCAAAAATCTCGTCCTGACTAAATGCCTCGTCACTCAGCGCCTCATAAACAATCTGCAAGTCAGTCATCCCTGACACTTGCAGGTCAGCAAGTCGTCCGGCAGTGCCAAAGACCTCTTCCAGTACCGGGATCGTGTAGTCCTTGTAACCTCCGGTTTTCACCGAGTGAATCAGCGTGCCGTCAATGTCCCACAAAAGAATACGCATCATTCAATCACCGCCAACACATCGCCGGCGTTCACGGTGTCGCCGGCCTTAACGTTGATGGAAACAACCACACCCGCTCGTGGCGACTTCATTTCATTCTGCATCTTCATTGCTTCGACAACCACCACGCCGCCTCCCTTTTCCACCGTCG
This sequence comes from Acidobacteriota bacterium, assembly GCA_046730815.1. Taxonomy (GTDB): domain Bacteria; phylum Acidobacteriota; class Blastocatellia; order Pyrinomonadales; family Pyrinomonadaceae; genus PSRF01. The sequence continues at coordinate 713 of JBKPJS010000047.1, read as the reverse complement.
CGCCCGCTTCAGTTTGCACTCGTACAACTTTGCCGGGCATCGGCGCCAATATCTGCGCCACACCATGATGATGCCGATCTGAATTCTGCCCACTCCGCAATCGCTTCGGATCGACGATCGTCACTTCATAATTGCGCCCGCGAATGCTTACCTCGAACGCTTCTTTTGACTTTCGTTCGCTGACGCGACACTCGTGCACCTGCGCTTTGAGAAAGAACAGGTACGCGCCGGGTTCTGGCTGACGAGCCTCGAGGTCATAAACACGCCCACCAATGTCGGCCGATACCCGTCCGTTCTCGAACGAGATGACGATTTCTTCTTCACGATCTCCGATCAAAGCTTTCAGTTTCACGACTTCCTCCACTTCGAGGAAGTCCGTTGAGCCTGCGCTCTCAACGCCGCGTTTCGTCCAGCCATTTTCCAACGACTGTTTGTTGCTGTTTCAATGGAAGTGTGTTGTTGCCGCGCGGCGTAAGTGAGTGCGGCTGCGATCACCGCGAGGTCCGCTTCAACAGCCGGCGCCGTCTCATCCGGGGTTCGGCGTTCGTTGAAGCGCGCAATAAAACCAGTATCGAGTTGACCGGAAATGAACTCCTCGTCTCTGACGACTTGGCGGAAGAAGGGCAGCGTAGTCGTGATCCCTGAAACCTCGTACTCATCCAGCGCACGGCGCAAACGATCGATCGCTTCGCGACGTGACCGCCCCCAGACGG
>JBKPJS010000046.1:0-3814 GCA_046730815.1 Acidobacteriota bacterium | reverse complement strand
AGTCTTTGGTGACGAATAGATATGGCTTCAGATCATCCAGGCGATGTCCGTCGACGGCGAGGTAACAAGTGCCGGGATCGAAGTGCGAAGGCTCGACACGAGAGATGTGGTAAGTTTCGCCGATACCGGGCACGTTCTTCGCAACGTTGGACCAGGTGGCGCCGCCGTCGCGACTAACCTGGATATTTCCATCGTCGGTGCCCACCCACAGTATGCCCGGCACCTTGGGAGATTCAGCCACCGTTACCACATAACCGTAGTTTGTGTAGCCATCATGCTTCGAGGCCATCGGATCCTTGCCGGGCACTCCCATGATCGGCAGCGTGCTGCGATCGATCTGTTTTGTAAGATCGATCGTGGTGGTCCAGGTGTCGCCGCGGTCCATCGATCGGAAGAGCCGGTTTCCACCTACATACAGAACGCGCGGATTATGTGGCGACATGTGAATCGGCGTGTTCCAGTAGAAGCGATAGACCTCAGTCGCAGGTGGTGTTGGCACAACGTTCGATGGCAAGTTGGCGGCACCACCAAACCCGCCAAATCCCTGCGCCTGTGCGAATGCCGCGAGTTGTGCTTGGGTATCAGGAGTTGGTGAAGCGGTGGGTGAAGCACTTGGCGAAGGACTCGCTTCCGGCGCTGCCCCTCCTTGTCTTCCACCACCTCTTCGCGGCACACCTCGCGGCCGGATGCCAACGCTACGTCCCGTGCGGAGATCCACACGTTGCATGTTGCCGCCTTGAGATTCGGAATAGACGATGTTGTAGTCCGTCGGATCGACTTGGGCGTAAAAACCGTCGCCACCGCCGACGCGATACCAGTCAGCGTTTGTGATCCCAACCTGCTGGTTTCGTGTTTGACTTGGGCCACCCCACGATCCGTTGTCCTGCAAACCGCCGTAGACGTAGTACGGCTTACGCATGTCTACGCCAATCGCGTAAAACTGCGCCGCGGGAATCGTGTTGACAAATTCCCAGGTTGCGCCCTGATCGTAACTGACGTTCAAACCTCCGTCGTTGCCCACCATGACCTGATCGCTGTTTGACGGATTGATCCAGATCGCGTGGTTGTCGCTGTGTGCAATGCCCTGTTGGAGCGACTTGAACGTCTTGCCGCCGTCTGTCGATTTGCTGAAATTCAATCCACCGACGTAAACATTCTCGGGATTTTTCGGATCGACGCGAATCTGGCTGTAGTACATGGGCCGGTTGTTTTCATTGCTGACAATCCGCCACGTTTTTCCCTTGTCATCTGAGCGCCACACACCTGACTTCTTGGGATCGAGCGGAGTCGGAGTCGGGGAAGCCACGGGACTCGGCGAGGGCGAGACTGACGGTGTAGGGCTCGGCGCAGTTTGGCCTCCTATAGTTGGCTCCTCACCGCCTGTACCGGTACTCGCGCCTACTTCCATCTGCGCGTAAACGATATTCGGATTTGAACGTGAAACATCCAGTCCAATACGACCCAGCAATCCTTCCGGCAGTCCGGCGCCTTCCAGTTTCTTCCAGGTCTTGCCGGCGTCTATCGTCTTCCAGATTCCGCTGCCTGGACCACCGCCATTGAACCCGAAGCTGGTTCTCCGCCGCTGGTATGAAGCAGCGTAAAGTATCTTGCTGTCGGATGCGTCCATCGCGAGATCCGTGAAGCCGGTGTCTTCATCGATGAACTTCACGTTGTTCCACGTCTTGCCGCCGTCGATTGTTTTGTACACGCCGCGTTCTTTGTTTGGTCCAAACAGGTGGCCCAACACCGCCACGTAGACGGTGTTGGGATCCTTCGGGTCGATCACGATGCGCGCAATCGTCTGCGAATCCTCAAGCCCCATTTTGGTGAAAGTTTTTCCTGCATCGACAGACTTATAGATGCCATCGCCCAAGCTGGAGCTCTGGCGGTTGTTTGCTTCGCCGGTGCCGACCCAAACTATGTTCGGATCCGAGGGCGCGATCGCGATGTCGCCGATGGAATGCGTCCCGTACGTGTCGAAAATCGGTTGAAAGGTCGTGCCGTTGTTTGTCGATTTCCAGACACCGTTCGTCGCAAATCCGACATAGATGATGTAAGGATTCTGCTCGACCGCCGTGATGTCGTCGATACGTCCGCCCATGCTGGCTGGTCCAATGCTGCGAAAAACGAACCGTTTTAGCGTTGGATCGGTCGACCAGTTGATCGGTGTCGGCGTGGGACTCGGGCTGGGGGTCGGTCTCGGGCTCTGCGTAGCCGCAGCGGCTGGAGTTTGAGACGGAGTTTGGTCCTGTGAATGAACGGTTATGCTGGCGAAAACCACAGCACTGACGATTACAATCAGCAGGCCAAGATCGTAAACGGAGCGCGACCGGTCTTTCATGCGAAAGTGTCCTTTCAACGAAGGTTGTTACCTAAACTGCGTGGGATAGAACGATTGCCGTTAGAAATGGCAGGTTGAATTGCGGAATATAAATAAAGTGGCGCGGTGATGCAACACAAAAGCCATCCACAGATTACACAGAACCAGTCTGTGAAATCGGTGGATAGCTTTTTTGGGCCTCAGATTAGCCTTGCCAAACGCCGCCGCGAGCGCTGTCGGCCAGACGTTTTGCATCCGGTAGGGCATCGAGCGCACGCAGTACTTGCACATCGCCGTCGAGCAAGACACGCGCGCCCGCATCATTCGAAAATGCTGCTGTCACGATCTCCTGCCGCAATCGGAGCCTGGCAAAGTCGAGATCCTCGTCGAGCTGCGCAGGTTGGACCTGAAAGTCTGGTTGAGTGCGAACGAAATTTCTGAACGCCTCGAGCACGCGCTCGCTGATCGGAAAGTCTGTCGGCTTGGCGCTCTTGCCATATTGCACTTTGTCCACTCGGTACGATTCCAAGCCGGGAACAACTCCAGCCGCCAATTGCCTCGTAAAGTGAAACGCAGCTTCCGCGATACGCAATCGAGCGGGAGTGTTGGCAGGTTCCTTTACTTCGATGTCGGGAGTAATGCCACCGCCACCGTAGAAAACCCGTCCCACTGCGGTTTGCACTGCCGGACCAGTGTGTGCAGGAGGAGTTGGCGAAGCCAATGCGAGCGGCGACTCGAGATTACGCGTTGTGTTGGCACCCGGAGGTTGGTTCTCGGCCTGATCGTGTCGCGTGTAGTAATCGTAAAGCGACCCACTCGAATAATCGCGCTGCAATGAACGTCCGTAGGGAGTGTAGTAGCGCGCAGTTGTGAGCGTGAGTCCGGTGTTGAAAGGCAACTGGAATATTCGCTGCACCAGACCCTTGCCGAAACTCGTTTCCCCAACAATCAATCCACGACCGTGATCCTGAATCGCGCCCGCGACAATCTCCGAAGCTGATGCGCTGTTTCGATTGATGAGCACTACCAAAGGCATGCTCGCAGGGTCGGAGCCAGTGGATTTGTAGACGATCGGCTCACTGTATTCAGTTCGACCTTTAACAGAAACAACGACTTGCCCGCGCGGCAGGAACTCACTCGCGACGTCGATAGCCTGATCCAGAAGGCCGCCGGGATTGCCGCGCAGATCGAGTATTAACTGCCGCATTCCCTGCTCTTCCAGACGCTTCATCGCTTTCGACAGCTCATCGTCGCTGGATCTTTGAAATCCGCCAGTGAGCCCGATGTACCCGGTGCCGGGCTTGATCATGTAAGCGTTGCGAATAGTAGGCAGCGGCACAGCATCACGAATAATGGTGAAATACAGTGGTGCTTCGGAACCGGCGCGTTCGACTTTGATAGTCACCGGTTGGCCAAGCGAGCCGCGAACGTTCTTTGAGACCTGCTCGCTGGTCCAGTCACGCGCGTTTTTGCCGTCCACTTCGACAATCCGAT
>JBKPJS010000045.1:0-14264 GCA_046730815.1 Acidobacteriota bacterium | reverse complement strand
GAATAGTAGAAGTGAGCAGTAACGTTCCTAACGACACCACACTGGCAGAGTGGCCGGGTATCGTGTCCAGATTTCAGTTGGTCGTCCTGGCAGCCCACAGGAATAAGCAACTCTTACTAGGTGCCCAGCCGCGGATCGCAGCGGATCGACTGAAGCGAAGGAATACGAGCATCGCGCTTGAGGAATTGAAGAGAGGTCTAATACTCTTCAAACCAGTCGCAGTTTAAGAGACTCAAAGCATGGCGGAGATACGATGAGCGTCGCCCTACTGAGGAAGTGATACATGTTTCCGCAATTGCAGCTTGTCTTTGAATTATCGTTGCTAGTCTTAAATAAGACCAACAAGTCATAAAACGACATCAGAACTCCTACAAATACGGCTCCTCCCCGCCTCCAACCTCGCAGCAATTCCATTCCCAGCGTTCTTCGACGTAAGGCAGCTGTGACGCGAGCTGTGCGCTCACTAAAAATTATGATCGCGGAACCCACAACAATCATTCGGATACCAATCTAGTGTTTGATACAGCCAATCCCTCATTTAAGAAGTCTAAATAGACTTCGTAAATGTATACGGGCATTGCAACCAACTACGCCGCACTGCCTCGAACAAAACAAGAGCGCGCGGCGCTCGCCGGGATTTTGACCCTTATGTGCGCCCCCACTCCCCGAATACGCTAAATCTCATTTCAAAGCAGGAGTTTTCGGCGTACCAAGATTTCGGTCAGGAACTGTCTGGCACCTAGACCACCACGGACCACCACGGCGCTAGTTGCGGAACATGACGTCGTAATCGAGCGCCTAACACTTCAGTTGTACTCAGCTGAATATCAGCCCCGGGCGTTGCAAGCGGTGGCAAACCGTCTCGCGTCACCGGGTATCTTCTTCAGTCAGTCCATGATGGATGTTGGAAACCACCGTCGCCGCGTGTACATAGGAACGAGTGGTGGTTCCGCGCAGAAGGGTGGCCCATCTGGCCCAGCGAAGGTCCGTTGGCCACGCGAGTAGCCTGGTTGCTCACAACTACTGGCTAGTTGTGGCTTGTGTTCTTCATGTTGGTCTTATCTCCACTCGACAACGTCGCCATTGAAGGTTCGAACAGCGGTGAGGAAAATTTCAAGTTATGCCGGAAAACTGTAGGAAAATTTCATTTAATGCCGCTATCGTCCTCGTAAGTTATTGATTCCAGTGATCGCCTATTTTCACTTTATGACGGAACCCACAAAACAAGTGGGTTCGGTCATTAAATGAAATTTGTAGGTCATAAAATGAAATCGCGCGGACGATCCCATAAGAACCGAGCGGACCACAAAACGTAATCTATGATTTTCGGTCGGACCTAAGCGGCTTAGTAAAACCTCAGTGTCGGATGTGCGGTAAACCCACCTATTGTGGCTTTTCGAGAGACGAAGGCATTTCCAAGTGGGGACCTCGCGGGCTAACCCCTAGCCCGATGGAAACATACACGTACACCCGATATTCCATTCATCACGGTTGGACCAGTGAAACTTATTTCTCTAAGTGCCTGGTCGTCCCTTCGGTAACGCTTACAGCAGACGATCGTTGAATTGAATCCGACCCGGTGGGACTCTGTACCGGTGGGCCTGTGGACAGGTTGTGTTCAATTTCAGATTCGTCTCCACTCGATCCCAATAAACGAAGCCGACCTTTAGCTTCGAGAATTGCACTGATGCCGTCGGCCATCTCGATGCCGCCCCATACAGCCATCCAACCGAAGAATACCGCCCAAATCAGTATCCACGGAGCATCAAACGAACTTGGGACGAATAATCCAAATGGGACTCCTAAGACGAGCGACACTGTGAGCAATATACTGCCGCGGGTAAGACTGCTAACGCCTTTGATTCGCCTTTCCAACCAATGTTGAGCGGTCGTCTCGTCCTGCTTTTGGGTAGCTTTCTCGAGCGCGGGCTTGGTGCGTAGAACCAACGCGACCGCTTCCAGCTGTGTTCCGCAAGAGCGACAGAACTTCACATCAGCCGAATTAGCTGTAGCGCATTGCGGACAATACATATAACAGATCTCCTACAGACAACACGCTGGTTGACGGGTTAGAGCCGATCACGTGCGCCACCGATTGTATTTTAACTTCGGTGTTTTCAGTAGGGTAAGTCGGATTCTCTATTGAAGTTTGGATTCAAACCTTACGTTTGGTCAGCCAAAGCTCCGACGCTGTCTGGAACCTGTAACCTGGCGCTTTCAAGCCTCGACGAGATCGTCCGCGTGATTTCATTTTATGACCTACTGATTTCACTATGATCAACAACTTACGCGGACAGTTCGGTCATACATGAAATTTCCTACAGACGTAAGAGCGCAGCTGTGAGGAAACTTTCACGATCTGCCGAAACGAGCTCGTAGGGTTAAGGAGTTAGGTTTTATTGAGGCCCCACTTCTAATCCCAAGAAGACGTGGGTTCGGTCATTAAATGAACTTTTGCAGGTCTCGGTCGGCTTTAACGCGTCACCAGAAACGCCCATGTTGGATTTGTGGCAAAATCGCTGTAGGTCTTAAATCATGGCGCGAAACAAATCGACCTATCTGCCGCCGCTACTGTTTTCCGTCACACTGTTTACCAGTGCAGGCTTGCTGTTTTGGATACAGCCCCTGATTGCCAAAACTCTGTTGCCACTTTGGGGAGGGACTCCGGCGGTTTGGAATACCTGTCTACTTTTTTTTCAGAGTATGCTGCTTATCGGATACCTCTACGCGCTTGCTGCCAGCAGATGGCTCAGCCTGCGGGCACAAGCCGCAATGCACGTATTCCTTCTACTGTTAATTGCGATTTACGTGTTCCGGTCTCCGGTTCGCGAACCAGTCCTAAACGCTCTACAACAGGGAAACCCTACATTCTTAGTTCTTAAAACTCTTCTGGTTTTAGTCGGGCTGCCATTCTTCATTATTTCCGCGAGCAATCCTTTACTGCAAAGTTGGTTTTCAAAATCAAGACATGCTTTGGCGGTCGATCCGTATTTTCTGTTTGCAGCCAGCAATGCGGGAAGCTTGATAGCACTCGTAGCCTTCCCACTCCTATTAGAGCCGAGTCTTGGTTTGAATGAGCAGTATAAGTTATGGCGTGTAGGGTTCGCGCTCTTGGTTACCCTGACGTGTGTGATTGCTGTAGCGTTAAATCCTTTAGCCACCGCCTCAATAGATGCCACACATTACAAAGAACCTGATCCGAATAACAAGCTACCTGTGTTTCGCCGCCTTCGTTGGCTGGCACTGTCGTTTGTTCCTTCAAGTCTGATGTTAGGAGTTACAACTTATATCACTACCGATGTAGCCGCGGTGCCGCTGCTTTGGGTTATACCGTTAGCTCTTTACCTGCTCACTCTTGTTCTGGCGTTTTCAAAAAAGCAATTTGCATCCGCAGCATCACTGAACCGTGTGATGATTGTCGCTGCCCTCGTCGTAACACTAATCCTTTCATCGGGCGCGACAGAGCCTGCCTGGGCATTGATCCTCGCCAATCTCGGATTTTTCTTTATTGCGTCGTTGGTGTGTCATACGCAACTAGCTGAGGATAGACCACCAGCCACACATCTTGCAGAGTACTATCTATGGATTGCGGCCGGCGGCGCGCTGGGTAGCGTTTTTAATGTGCTAATTGCTCCGGTATTGTTCACTTTGATTCTTGAATATCCGTTAGCCATTGTAATAGCCTGCATGTTGCAACGCGGCGATTCTCCAACGAGTGACAACAAGCAAAGTAGTTTTGGCCTGCGCAAGAATCACCTTGATGTCATTTATCCACTCGGTCTGTATGTCCTTACCTTAAGCCTGGCAATATTGGTCCCCCACTTACGCACGAGCTCTTCCATTATCAAGTTATTTATCGTTCCAGGTGTTCCGTTAATAATCATCAACCATTTCTTTAGAGAGCGGCCGATACGTTTTGCCTTGAGTCTCTGCGCAGTCATGTTCGCCAGTATTTATTACGCTGGTGATACAGACCGCACGCTCCATGTTGTGCGAAACTTCTTCGGGACGAGCCGCGTGACCACTGACTCGATGGGAAGGGTTAATAGTTTCTACAGCGGCAATACTGTGCACGGCAGGCAGTTTGTGGATCAGTCCCGACGATGCGAGCCTATTTCTTACCATCATGAGAATGGACCATTGGGCCAAATCATGGCTGTCTTCAACGCCGCTCCTGCCAATCCGCGAGTGGCTGTGATTGGCCTCGGAATTGGCGCAATGGCCTCTTACTCTAAACCTGGTCAGCAGTGGACCTTCTACGAAATTGATCCGGATGTCATTAACATCGCACGAAATTCCCAATACTTCACGTACCTGCAAAACTGCGCAACTGGATCGATAAACGTGGTCGAGGGCGATGCCAGACTCAGTTTGCAAAATGCTCCAGAAGCTTATTACGGCTTGATTGTCTTTGATGCTTTTAGCTCCGATGCAATACCCGTCCATCTTGTTACGCAGCAAGCGCTTGATCTTTACTTATCAAAGCTGGCCGAGGGCGGGATTCTGGCGTTCCACATATCTAACCGAAGTCTGGATTTGCACCCAATCCTTGCCGACCTGGCAGAGAGCAGGAAGCTTATATGCATCGGTTTTGACGACTTGAAGCCTGACGCTATAGAGGGCAAAGATCCGTCTCAGTGGGTGGTGATGGCTCGTTCGTCTTCAGAGATTAGCAATCTATCTATTAACTCCCAATGGCAGCGGCTCAATGGAAGAAAAGGAATGAGAGTGTGGAGCGACGATTTCTCGAATATCCTGCGAGCAATCAGGTGGTAGTGATCTGTCTGCGCTTTGTGTAACTGAATGATTCCTATTCGTGAGTGTACTTGAATCGACAAAGGCAACTGAGAGTATGCTATACTGCGTTCATGCCAACGAAGAAAACAAAAACTCACACCTCAGCTAAAAAGAAGAGTGGGCCATCAAAGAAGAGTGCAGCGTCTTCTAAAAGTTCAACTCGCGCGAACAAGGCCGTCTCGAAACGCTCTGCGGGCCGGAGCGACAGCTAAAGTCTCCGCGAAACCTAAAAAGCCGAAACAGAGCAGCGAGCGTACAGCGGCGCAGAAAAAGCTCGACAAGATGACGCTTAAAATGTTTCAGATGGTCTACGACAGCTATCAGCAAGGCAAATTCCACCGACTTTTTTAATTCAATTTTTCACAACCTCACACACGATGCCGTACTTCACCTACGACACGTCAGTCTTCATTTCCCGAAAACTGACCGACTTCCTTAACATGCCCCAGAGCTTTCTGTTGTCCGCCGTTAAAGCCGCAAGCTTCTTTCAAAAGTAGTACTCAATAGTTCGTGAGGATCTCTTCCGGCTTGAATCCCATCTTGCCCAACCGCTCGCGGGTTTGATCGATCATCTCCATCGAGCCGCAGATCAGCGCGACGGGCGAAGACAGAATTGGAAGCACGTTGTCCAATAACGATTGCACGTATCCGGTTGGACCAGACCAATCGTGACCGTCAGGGCGCGAGATTACTTGCCGTAACTCCACGCCTGCGTCTTCCCACGCGCCGGTTTCGTCGCGATAACAAAAATCGTCGGGCGTCCGGGCACCGTAGAGCACGACCAATTGTCCGAAGTCAGCTTTGCGCTTTAAGACATGGCGTAAAGCCGAGCGCAACGGCGCGACACCAGTACCCATCGCGACAAACACAAGATCGCGGCCTTTCATTTCATCGAGCCTGAAACCGTGTCCCGCAATGCCAACCAGTTCAATCTCGTCGCCGGCCTTCATGTCGTAGATGACGCTGCTGGCGCCTGCTTTCTGTTTCACAAGCACTTCCAGATCGGCGTCATCGGGCGCGCTCGCAAAGGCAAAGTAAGCCGGCTCTTGATCTTCAACTCCCAGTATTGCGATTTGCCCGGGCGTAAAATCAACGCGTTCCGGGGGGCGGAGATCGAACGAACGGATGAGCCACGCCTGGTCTCTAACCCTGGTAATGACGAGAGATTCCATAAGTCGTTGCAGTGGCGAGTGTAACAAATCAATCTTCCCATTCTCACGGCAAGTGCTACAATCATTGCGCTCATGCGTTACCACGGTTTACTGATTCTGCTTCTAATCGCTTTATGCACCCCGCCGGTTCAGGCGCAATCCGGGCGGCGACAAACGAAGCCTGCTCCCGCTGCTCCTGTCCCCACGCCGACTCCCGAAGCGACGCCTGTACCGAAAAAAGAGGAGAAAGTTGAGCTCCTCTTCTTTGTGGGCGCCAGTCGTTTCAGTTCGTACGGAACTTATCCTTACAGCTATTACGACGCGGTGCTGCGGGGTTGTGCGGAGCGGCTGCGCGCAGGCTCCTCCGCGAGTGTCGACGTCAGCGACAAGGACCTGAGCCGGGGCGAGGCGATCAAAAAGGCCAAGTCAGAAGCGAAGTCTTACGTGGTCTTGTTAACCTTGAACTTCGACTCGTTGGCCCGTTCGTATGACGATCTAATACTTGAGTTTGTTGTTTTCACTCCTGGCACCGCTAAGGTGGTGACAAGCGGGCGGAGTTATCAAAACGCGAATCGCAAAGGGCCGGTAATCGTTGGTCCAACCGCTCGTGGCTCCGGGCTATATCGCGAACAGTTATTGCAGCAAGCTGGTGAAGATGCCGGGGATAGGATTCTGAAAGCGTTGCACTTGAACACCCCGGTCATGAGATAGTTACTCGGCGTAAAGCCGTTCAATCACGTCCCGATATTTTTGATCGATCACTCTACGCTTAACTTTCAACGTGGGCGTAAGCTCGCCTCCCTCAATCGTGAACTCATTCTCGAGCAGTGCGACTTTCTTTATGCGTTCATACTTCGCGAGGTCGGGAGTCAACGCATCAATCTGTCGCTGAAATAGATCGATGATTCGCGGATGGCGGCAAAGCTCGCTGCGGCTTTTTACTTCAATCCCTTTCAACTTGCAGTACGACTCGAGTTGCTCCCAGACGGGCACGATCAACGCCGCCGGAAACTTCCGCTCTGCGCCAATCAATACCACCTGGTTTACAAAACGAGAACCTTTGATCGCCTGTTCAATCGGCGCCGGCGAAATGTATTTGCCACCGGAGGTCTTGAACAACTCCTTCTTCCGATCGGTGATTCGCAGAAATCCGTCTTCATTGATCGTGCCGATGTCGCCCGTTTTGAACCAACCGTCGGCGGTAAACACCGCGCGCGTCTCTTCAGGCTTATTGTAGTAGCCGCGCATCACGTTTGGACCACGTACTTCGATCTCGCCGTCTTCAGCTATTCGAATATGGACGTTTGGAATGACCTTGCCGACCGTTCCCACGCGAGTTTCTTCAATACTGCTCGCAGTTATCACGGGCGACGTTTCAGTCAATCCATATCCCTGGAGGATCGGAATGCCGGCGCCAATGTAGATATAAGTCAGATCTTCAGATAGAGCCGCGCCTCCCGATACCAACAAACGGATTCTGCCGCCAAATGCGCGTTGCCATTTCGAAAACACCAGCTTCGCGGCGATTGAGTGCTTTAGCTTCAGCACTGGAGGAACGGGCTTGTGGTCGAGCAAATACTTTGCATATTCGCGAGCAACAGAAACCGACCAGTCAAGTAGTGCCGCACTCAACTTACCTGCTTCGGCCGCGCGCTCGCGAATGCGCGCGTAAATCTTCTCGAAGATTCGCGGCACGCCCACCAGTATCGTTGGGCGCACCTCACGCATGTTTGGACCAATCGTTTGCAACGACTCGGCAAAGTAAACTGCCATGCCGCGATGCAGGTACATGTACATGGCCTGGCGCTCGAACACATGCGACAACGGCAGCACAGACAACACAGTATCCTGTCCGCCGAAAGAAAAATGCCCCGACGAATCGATCAGGTTTGTAACGAGGTTTGAATGCGTGAGCATCACGCCTTTTGGTTCGCCCGTCGTTCCTGAGGTATAGATGATAGTCGCCAGATCGTCGGGCTTGATCTGCATTGCCATGCGTTCGATGTGACCAGGTTCGCGCTGTTCAAGCTCACGGCCCTTTTCTTCGAGTTGCGCAAGCGTCAGTCCTTCAGCGTCAGTGATCCCTTCCGCATCGAAAAAAATGACGTGCTTAACCTCCGGACACTCGCCAAGCACGTCTTTTAATTCAATGTACTTCTCACGATTGGCGAGAAAGAGAACACAAGCACCTGAGTCGTTCAGAATGTAACGCACTTGAGGAGGAGTTAAAGTCGGGTAGATAGGCACGTCGATCACGCCCGCGAAAATCGACCCAGCATCGGTCAACGTCCATTCGACCCGGCTTTCAGAAAGCAACGCAACTCGATCGCCGCGCTGCACTCCGATCGCGTGCAGTCCGGCCGCAATCAATTTCGCGCGCTGGAGCATCTCGTCGGAGGAGATCGAAATCCAACGACCGCCGCTTTTGTAATTCAACGTGTCAGGCCGCTTGTGCTTAAGCGCGACTCTCTCAAACACGTCAACCAGTGTCTTTGGCTCGTCGGCTGAGGCAGGCTGGCGAACCGGCGTGCTTGATCGCTGGTCCATGTACTCAACCACGTGGTTCACGAGGCCGTGACTCCGTTTAGAAAAATGTCGAGCACCTGATCGGCCATCGGCGCCAGCTTGTAACGGCGTTTGGAGAGGATCCAGTTGGTGGCCATTTCGTCGAGCGCGCCGAAAAGAATCTTCGCGACGACGTTGGCGTTTAGATTGGAGCGAAATACACCCGCACGTTGTCCTTCTTCAAACGTCGAGCGGATGAGCGCGAGGTATTCAGCGAAACCGGCGGCCGAAAACTCCTGCATGAATTTTGTCGAGCCACGTAGTTCAACCTGGAACACGACTGCGAGGTCACGATCCGCTCCGAGCCGCTCGAGATGTAACAACGCGATCTGGCGCAGTTTTTCCTTGGGATCGGAGACTTGCTTCACCTGATTTCGCGCCGCGTCGAGCGCTTCTTCAACGCTCCGGTCGAAGATCGAGTGGAGTATGTCTTCCTTGCTTTTGAAGTAGAGATAGACAGTGCCGTCGGCAACGCCGGCTTCACGCGCGATGTCCGCGACTTTGGAATTGAAGTAGCCATTGTGCGCGAACACACTGATAGCGGCGCGCAAAATTGCTTCACGTTTATCGCCCGCGGGCGCGCGAACATTTAGTGAACGAGCTGAACGCATAACCTAACACTGAATGTTGCCTCACTCAGTTTTGTTTAGCAAGGTAGTTAGCTGGTGGGTAGTGCCCTGGTTCGTGTCTTATCCACAGATTGCACGATTGATTAATAGAATCTGTGTAATCTGTGGATAACGAAGTTAGTCTCTGTCGTGCAAGAGACTGGGTTCGAGGTCTCGTGGCAGGTCGACGCCTTTCAATAGAAACTCCTGCGTCGGATACGGAATCCTGATCGATCGTTCCCGGAACAGTCGTGCGATCCGGTAGTTAATGTCACTGCGGATCTGGATGTGACGTCTTGGCTCGTTGGTCCATACGAGTAATCTGAAATCAAGCGAGTAGTCACCGAACTTAAGAAACTGTACGCAAGGCTCAGGATCCGCCAACACGTTCGGCAGATTCTTCGCCGCAGCCACCAGCGTCCTCGTCACCAGGTCGATGTCGGAGTCGTCTGCAACCCCAATCGGAATCGCGATGCGTGCGCGTGGATCTCCGTACGACCAGTTCACAACGCGTTGACTTACGAGCTTCGAGTTGGGAACGATGATCGCAATCCGATCATTTGTAGTCACAACGGTCGTGCGCAAGTTAATACTTTGCACGTCGCCTTCATCTTCGCCAATCGTGATGCGATCGCCAATCCTTATGGGTCTTTCGAAAAGCAGTATAAAGCCCGACGCGATGTCCGATGCGATGTATTGAAGACCAAAGCCGATGCCAACGGACAGCGCGGTAAAGATCACGGCTATAGAAGTGAGGTCGAGAGCAAAGGCCTGCTTCAGTGCCACCAGCGTTCCGACCGTGACGACCAGATACTTGATCAGGCGGCAGATTGTGTAACGCAAACCGGGATCGATATGATGCCGCTTCGCAATACGTCGCTCGATCAGAGCGGTCGATGCTCGTGCAAGAAACAGCGTAAAGACAAAAACGACCACACCGACAATGACACTTGAAATAGAAACCGTGATTCGCCCAAACGTAAACTGTTGCGTCAGGTAACCCCAGATGCGCCAGAGTATGCTGGCGTAATCCTCCCAAAAAAGTGAGATGTTTGCGAACTGTGCGTTCATGGAGTCCAGCATAACGATTGATCTGTTACAAAAGCGTTGTATCCATCATTAGTTTGTTGAAAGACTCTGCGAAAGTTTCATTGACAGGGGTTGTGAGGTCTATCTAAGATGGGCGACCAAATTGTACGACAGCTACAAACGTGCACACCCCTGACTTAAATCCTGAAACTTGTCTAAAGAACTCAAATATTAGGAGAACAGTATGCGCACCCCCGCACTCGCCAACTTCCCCAGGATCCATACCTTCGCAATCAGCTTCCTTTTTACGCTGCTGATTGCTTCATCAGTCGTCGCGCAAAGTCAGATCACCACGGGAACGATCGAGGGCAGAGTTGTAGACGTGAATGGCGCAGTAGTGCCGGGCGCGAGTGTCGAAATTAAAAATCTCGACACCAATTTTATGCGCAGCTTGACTACTGATGAGGACGGCCGATTCGTAGCTCTACAGCTTCAGCCGGGTAACTATTCTGTAACCGTTACCAAGCAGGGATTCAAGAGCAACATGGTCGAAAGGGCTGAATTAACGGTGGGCCAAAATTTACCTCTCAACTTTTCATTGGGACCCTCCGACGTCGCAGGCACCGTGACTGTAACAACCGTACCCACAGTGGACACTGCCAAAACTCAGGTTAGCACTACCATCAATGAGACAGCAGTGAGCACTACACCCATCCTTGGACGAAAGTTTGAAGACTTGCTGACACTGACCCCAGGCGTGAGCATTACTCAGGGTCCCGACGGCGACGAGATTAACTTCTCCGGCCAACGCGGGATCTTCAATAACGTCAGCCTCGACGGCGGCGACTACAACAACGGCTTCTTTGGCGAACAGCTCGGCGGACAGCGCGCCGCAATCGATATCACACTCGAGGCCGTGAAAGAGTTTCAGGTCGTTGCGACTGGCGCGAGCGCGGAGTTTGGCCGCACTGCGGGCGGTGTCATCAATGTGATCTCCAAGTCAGGCACAAACGACATTCACGGCAGCGCGTTCTATTTCCAACGACTCGAAGCTCTAACTGCAAACACTTCCGACGGTAGACCACTAGAAGGGTTTCATCGCGAGCAGTACGGCGCGACAATCGGTGGTCCATTCCGCAAAGACAAGGCCTTCTACTTTCTGGCGTTCGAAGGCATTCGCGAAAACCTCGAGCGTGCCAATCTGAGCGAACCGATCGGTGCCACGCCTTGCCCGATTGCTGCCCCGACCATTCTTGCCAATGAAGCCCTGATCAACGGCAACGACGATTGCCAGCGGCTCGCTCTGATCAATTTCTTCAGAACGACCCTTAATCAGGAAGAGGGGCTGCCGGTCGTGCACAAGATTAATAACCAGGCCCTCTTCGCCAAGGTTGATTTCAACCTCAATGATGCAAACCAACTTGCCGTGTCGTATAACTTCGATTATTCGAAGAATACAAACCAGACCTTCGACGTCTCAACCTACGGAAACTCTGCCAACGGTATCGAAGGCCCATCGAAGATCAACGTCGTGCGGCTTAACCTGTTCACCACTGTCTCGCCGACAAAACTTAACGAAGCTCACTTCTCGTACGGGCGTGAACTGCGGCCGCGATCGGCCGTTGATTCAAACGTGCCGGCAGACACGGCGATGGGTTTCGCCACCACCTTCAGGTTTGGATTTCCATTCTTCCTTGAGCCTGGGGTCGATGAAACACTCTGGCGCACGCAAATAAAGGACAACTTCTCCATAGTCACCGGCAACCATACGGTTAAATTCGGCGGCGACTGGCTGCACACTCTCAACGATCAAGTATTTCGAGGCTTCTTCACTGGTCGCTATATCTTCGACAGCGTCACCGGCTTTCTCCGTTATGCGTCACCGGCGGCACCTGGCGGTTTTGGACCAAGCACTGTCGGCTGTTCAAATGGAACTTTTGTGACAGCGCCGGCTCCCTGCCCGGTGGGGTCCACGGCTAACGGGTTCCCGCTGCTCCTTTATTTGCAGGGCGCAGGATTAACTGGTCCAGCCACTGACGCAGCAGGGGCTTCAACAATTAGTAACGAAGACATCGCTTTCTTCGCGCAAGACTCGTGGAAGATTCGACCAAACTTCACCCTTAACTATGGCCTGCGTTGGGAAGCACAGATCTTCCCGGAACCTGTGGTGCCGCCAGAGCAAACAGCTTACGGCATCTTTCTCAATGATCCGCGGTTTCCGTCAGATGGCACGCTCCCGAGTCAGAAGAAAGAGTTTCAACCGCGTCTCGGCTTTGCATGGGACATTTCGAAGGAAGGCAAGTCTGTGTTGCGCGCTAGTTCAGGGATCTACTATGCGCGACAAAACATGCTCTCGCAGGTTGGCTCAATCACGACCAATGGCGTACAGCAGCAGACGATCTTTTTGAGCACGCCGATCATTGCATTGGGCGTGCCTGGTCCGGTTTGGCCCAACGTGGTCGCGCCGCCGTCAACCGTAACGCCTTGCGTTGCAGGAGGCATCACGAATCCGTTTCCATGCTTCTCCGGTGTGCGCGTATTTAGCCGTGACTATGCGAACCCACGCATCTACACGACCAATGTCGGTTTCGAGCAGGAGATTGCGGCGGATTGGTCGCTGTATCTCGACTATACGCATTCGAAAGGTGTGCATCTCACCCGCTTTCTGAACGTCAATCGCAACAATTTCTTCTCGCCTTTTCTCGGCGAGACGATGGTGACCAGCGCCGTCGGCAAGTCCGTTTACGATGGGTTCACTGTTGGCATGAGAAAGCGGTTCAGCAGGAGATATCAACTCGAGTGGAACTACACGCTCGCGAAAGACAAGGACGACGATTCCAACGAACGCGATCCATTTACCGATCGCTCGTTTGACATCAACAACCTCCAACTCGACTACGCCCTGTCAGACCGCGACATCCGTCACAAGTTTAATTTCTTTACCTATATCGAGATGGGTTGGGGATTTAACGGAAACTTCCGCGTGCAGGGACGAACGGCTCAACCAATTACTCCGGGGGGAATTCGCACTGCCACTAATCGCAACGCCGCGCGGAAGGACAACGAGTATTTCTCTTTTGACTGGCGCATCCAGCGACCGATCAAACTTGGCGAACGCTTTTCGATAATTCCGATTATCGAGATGTTCAATACCTTCAACAACGCCAATAACATCAACCCACTCGTCACGCCGGGACTTTTCAACTTCGATGGTTTCCTGCGGCAGGGTGTAGGCGATCCACGGCAGGTGCAACTCGCGATCAAGTTTACTTTCTAAGCCACGGATCTTCACGGATGAATACGGATTTTATCCGTGTTCATCCGTGTAAAGAAACTCGAGAGCTTCTCGGGATCCAAGCGGCCGTCAGTACGCAGTCCACTGCAAACATCAATTCCAAACGGCTGAACTTCTCGAATGGCCGCGGCAACATTCGCAGGGCTCAGTCCACCCGCAAGAAACATCGGAACGTCAATCGCTTCTCTTATCTTGCGGCTCAAGGTCCAATCGTGTGTTCGACCAGTCCCGCCGAGTTCTTTGATCGCCAGCGATTGATTGCCGGAATCTAACAAGACGGCGTCGACGTGCGGAGCGACAGCGACAGCTTCGTCAACAGCCTCAGGACCAGTGACGTGTACGACCTGGACCAGCGACACGCCGGGTAGCGCCTCTCGTAGTTCGTAATGACTGCCTTGTGGCAACCGATCGCAAATCTGGATCGTGTTCACTCGTAGTCGTCTCTGCTGATCGACGATGGCAGCAGCATCCTGCTTGCACGTTAGTAAAAACGAACTAATACCCGGTGGAACAGTTGCCGCAATTTCTGCGATCAAATCCTCGGGAATCGGGCCCGGCCCACTCGGCATCTCGGACACCAACCCGATCGCAGAGGCACCCACATCAATCGCCATCCACGCCTCTTCGACACTGGCGATGCAGCAGATCTTCACTCGTGGTTTTGTTGTCGGCCTCATTTCTAAATTACGGGCAATGCATCGAACCCCCCAGCCCGGTTGTTGATTGCAACATTCGACTTTTCGATCTGGATGCTATAACTGTGAAGACTAAGGTCGTCAAGCGTGTAGCCAAAGGCACGATCGTCGCGGAAGGTTGTTC
>JBKPJS010000044.1:0-11433 GCA_046730815.1 Acidobacteriota bacterium | reverse complement strand
GAGTCGATCTAAAGCAGGACGGAATCGAGTTTCCAGGCGCGATAGTCTTCGGCGCCACCGCGAATATGGTAGACATCGAAGACAAAACCATCGAGGTTGGACGTTTCATCTCGAATGATGAAGTGCAACGCTCGGCGCTTGTCGTGGTGCTCGGGGGAGACATCAAGGACAAGTTCTTTCCCAACACAGATGCGATTGGCAAAACACTGAAAGTCCGCGGCTTGCCAATGCGTATCGTGGGCGTTGAAGAGAAGCGCGGCGCTTTCTTCGGCGACTCTTTCGACCGCCACATCTACATTCCGGTCACGACTCACATGCAACTCTTCGGGCGTAACGGACTGCAAATCCACGGCAAGGGTCGTACGCGGGAAGGCTTTCAGGCAACGATCGAGGATGCGCGTGTGGCGATGCGCATAAAGCACCGTCTGAATGGTAACGAAGAAGACGATTTTGGTCTCGTCAATGTCGAAGAGCTGAACAATCAGATCGATCAGTTTACGAGTAGTATCGCGCTGGTGGTCGTGCCGATCACTGCGATCACACTGATTGTCGGCGGCATTGTTGTCATGAATATCATGCTGGTGAGCGTCACCGAAAGAACTTTTGAGGTGGGACTGCGTAAAGCCGTGGGCGCAACCCGCCGGCAGATCCTGGTGCAGTTCCTCATTGAGTCAGGGATACTCTGCGCGCTCGGCGGGATAATTGGACTGCTCATGGCCTGGGGCATTACGACTTTAATCACTACGCTGGCGTCGATCACGATGACGATCACGATCGGTTACATAGTTCTGGCGCTGGCAGTTTCCACAGTTATCGGTATGTTTGCCGGCATTTATCCGGCATTCAAGGCTGCCAGACTGGATCCGATTCTGGCGCTGACGCACACGACTTAGCACTTAAGAGTAATGAAACTGCGACTGCCCAAAGGAATGTTGCGCGAAACGCTCGGGATGGCGCTCGATAGTGTGCGCGGGCATAAATTCCGCAGCTTTCTTACCGTGCTCGGAATCGTCATCGGTGTGATGACCGCGATCTGCATCGCATCGCTTCTGACCGGATTACGTCAAAACATCGTCGCGATGATCGAAGAGTATGGAACGAACAATATCTACGCGTTCCATCTCTCGACTGGTCCACGGACGAGCGAAGATCGCTCCGAACGCCTCCGCAAACCGTTGACAGTTGCTGACGCTGAGGCGATCAAAGCGCAGGCGAGCGCAGTCGAAGACGTGGCCCACGTAGCTCCGAACGTCGGTTATGGTGGCGGTCCTTTTGACGACAACATCACCTACCAGGGACGCAATTATCGGTGGGGCAACACTTCGGGAGTTTCTTCTAACTACGCCAGCATCACGAATATCGTCCTTCGAGAGGGCCGGTTCATTAGCGATTCGGATGATCAGCAGCGCGCGAATGTAATGGTGATCGGCGTTAATGCGGCGGAGGCACTCTTCCCCGGCGCCAATCAGATTGCGGGAGCGCAAGTGCGCATGGGCGGTTACAACTTTGAGATCGTCGGCGTGCTGGAAAAACGTAAAGCGGGTTTCTTCGGCGAGAACGAAGAAGACAATGCCGTATACATTCCGTTTCGCACCGCCCAGAAGGTCGCGCCGGCAAAGGGATACCTGCTGCTGGTTATTCGTGGCCGCTCAGGGCAGGTTAGCGAAGCGCTGACACAGGCGGAAGAGATTTTGCGCAGGCGCCGCGCGGTGAAGTTTGGCGATCCAAACAACTTTGACATTAAAACGGCCGACAAGTTCATCGAACAGTTTGACAGCATCACCGCGATGGTCGGCCTGATTGCCATTGCCATCTCGAGTTTAGGCCTACTGGTGGGCGGCATCGGCGTCATGAACATCATGCTCGTGAGCGTCACGGAACGCACGAGGGAGATCGGCGTCCGCAAAGCGATTGGCGCTCGACGCAAAGACATTGTGCGGCAGTTTCTTTTTGAAGCGATGATGCTGACGTTTCTTGGCGGTGTGCTCGGTGTTCTGCTGGCGGTGGGCGCCAGTCGAATACTCATGTTACTGGTTCCGAGTTTGCCTGCTTCGATTCCTTCCTGGGCAGTGATCACGGGTCTTACCGTGTCGATTGGCGTTGGGCTAATCTTCGGAGTATGGCCCGCGCGCAAAGCCTCAAAACTCGATCCGATCGAGGCTTTGCGATATGAATAATCCACAGATGCCGCAGATTTAGTGTAATCTGCGGCGGTGGAGCGCGATTTAAGCAAAGAATTCCTGACTTATATACAAGTTGAAAAGGGCCTCGCTCGTCACACGCTCGAGAGCTATAAACGCGATCTCGCTAGGCTCAACACCTGGGCCAACGCAAACGGAAAACAGACCATAGAACTGACGCGAGCGGACTTGAGAAAATGGATCGCGAGTCTGTCGCGTGAGGGACTGGCGCCAACTTCTATTGCGCGTGCGGTCAGTGCGACGCGAGGGTTTTACAAGTTCCTGATGTTGGATGGGCACATCAAGTCGCATCCCGCAGAAGATCTCGACACGCCGCAGCGTTTCAGTTACCTGCCAAAGTTTCTTACTGAAGATGAGATCAATCGCCTGTTTGCAGCGCCCAACGTTGCGACTGAAGAAGGCATACGCGATCGCGCGGTGCTCGAAATAATGTATGCGACAGGCCTCCGAGTTTCTGAGCTCGTCGGGTTGAAGCATAGTGACGTCGATCTGCTCGCAGGTCTCATCGTGTGTCATGGCAAAGGAAACAAAGAGCGTCGCGTGCCGCTCGGAAAGAGCGCGATTCATTGGCTGCAACAATATCTGTCTGTGAAGGCAGGTTATGGAAAGTCGCCGTCGCCAAATGTTTTTCTGCATCGTGGCCGGCCGTTTACGCGGCAACTTGCGTGGTCCATGATTAAACGGCACGCGGAGAAAGCGGGAATCAAAAACGTTTCGCCGCACACGCTGCGTCACAGCTTCGCTACGCACCTTTTGCAGCATGGAGCTGATTCGCGATCTGTTCAGGCGCTTTTAGGGCACAGCGATATCTCGACCACGCAGATTTACACGCACATCACTGACGTCCATTTGCGTTCGGCTTACGATCGGCATCATCCTCGCGCTCGCTTAAAGACCGGATCACAGGACTTGCAGGATGTTCACGATTAGAGAACCTTCCGATCGGGACGTCTCCGAGTTCATTTCCAGCCAGCGTAATCTTCCATTTACATATTCTGAAGTAGGTGCGACCAACAGCACTCCTCCGCCCGGCTACACAGTCGATCACAATCGCATTCAACTCGGTCACGGCGAAGCGACGTACAGGCTGGCGGTCGAGGCGTTGAGAAACTGGCGACACTTTGATCTTGGTTGGGTGACTGTGGCGCCGCGTGGTGTGGTGGTCGAAGTTGGAAGGACGGTGGCGGTGAAAGCGCGTGCGTTTGGAACGTGGTCGCTCAACGCGTGTCGAGTGGTTTACGTAATCGAGGAGCACAGGCGGTTTGGATTTGCTTACGGCACGTTGCCGGACCACGTTGAGCGGGGTGAAGAACGTTTCCTGATCGAGTGGCTGGAGGACGATTCGGTTTGGTACGACATCCTGGCGTTTTCACGACCGCAACATCCGCTCGTTAAACTTAGCGCTCCAGTGGCCCGCATGCTTCAGAAACGATTCGCGCGGGATTCGTTGTCGAAAATGAGATCTTTGTAGGGGTGGCCCTCCGTGGCCACCCGTCGTTCGTCGTTTGCGCGGAACGGGTGGCCACGGAGGGTCACCCCTACAAATAGTTCTCCACTTCGCGTTTAGCGCGCGTGTCGCTCCAGCCCAGGAAGCGCTTTCCGATCTCAGCGGCGGCTTCGATCTTTCCGAGGCTGAGATCGCCATCCAGTCCGAGCATCGTGCGACGCAGAAAACAATCGGCGAGGTTCTTCGCTAACTCATGCTCAAATGCAAAGACTATCTGCGCGGTGAAAGCGTCGCTGTTGACTTGCGCTACTTCACCTGCTCTCGAGCCGTAGATCCGAAGCAACTTCTCATTCTTAAAGCTCTTGGCGAATGAAGCGAAGTTCACACCACCCGGCAAAGGTTCGGTGGGGGTAGTGCACGGCGGCGCACGTCTCCCGAGTTTGCGAAAGACGAGATCTACGCACTCCTCAGCCAGGCTGCGATAAGTCGTCAATTTGCCGCCCACGATTGAGAGCAGATTCTTTGCGACCGGGTGCTCGCGAATGAAATGCCTGCGCGTGATACTTTGCTCTTCTTTTTCACTGGTGCGCGGAAGCGGCCGTACGCCTGAATAGGTAAACAGGATTCGATCGCGTGTAAGTTGCGCTGAGGGAAAGGCAAGGTTCGTTTCGGCCAGCAGGTAATCAATTTCCCAAAGTTCGCTTCGAACCTCATCCGGGTCGTCTTCAAAGCGAACATCAGTGGTGCCTATCAGAAAGTTTCCATTCCAGGGAATGATGAAGAACGGGCGGTGATCGCTCTGCGCTTCGAGATAGATGGCGTTCGTGGGTGCTCCGCGAAATGCGGGCACGATGATGTGACTTCCCTTTGTCCCGCCAATCAGCCGAGGACTTTCGAGTGGCGTGCGCTCCAACAATCGATCCACCCAGGGCCCGGCTGCGTTTATGACAACTCGCGCGTGCGCAAACTGGCTCTGTCCATCACAGGCGAACTCGACGCCCGAAACCAAACTGCCTTCGACTACCCACTTCGTCACGGCCGTGTAAGTAAAGACCTCGGCCCCGTGTTCGCTTGCGGCCAGTACGTTTTCCAACACGAGCCGCTCGGCAAACTCAATCTGAGCGTCAAAATAGAGCGCGGATCCGAGTAAACCCTGCGGATTGAGGCCGGGCGATTGTTTGAGAGTCTCCGTACGCGAAAACATTCGATGCCGTGGCAGGGATTTGCCAACTGAAAGTAGGTCGTAAGCGATCATGCCGGCGCGAACGGTCGCGCGTCCACGCTTGCCCTGTTTGTAAATCGGAATCGTGATCGGCAGCGGCCGTACAAGATGCGGCGCGATTTTCAGCAGGGTTTCGCGCTCACGGAGGGATTCACGGACAAGTCCAAACTCGAAGTGCTCGAGGTAGCGCAGGCCGCCATGAATGAGCCGCGTCGAAGCGCTGGTCGTGCCACTCCCGAGATCGCTCTTATCCAGCAACAGAACTTTCAGACCACGCATCGCAGCATCGCGAGCGATGCCGGCGCCGTTGATGCCGGCGCCGATGACGATCACGTCGTAATGTTTAGAACTCAGTCGCACCAAATCGTGTCAGGTGTGCACTGTCTCAGGCAACGTTTCGGAGTTTTATTTTGTGCATAAACTCCGCGCGATCGATCCAAAAAATTTGAGCTTTCTCAAATTTCGCAACTCACTTCGCGATCGTCAAACCTATCTTTGAGAAACCTCAATTAGCGTGAATACCGGCTTAAAAACTAATTAGCGGGCATACGCTTTGCTCATTTCCCGATGCGCTTCACTCCAAGATACGAAGGAGCATAACAATGCGAGTCTCCCGGCCAAAAACCAGCCTTCTCTTTTATTTCTTTCTACTCACCCTTTTCTCGATCCCGATAACCGCCCGCGCCGACGACGACGAGCCTGATGATTACGACGTCAAGGCTCGCGTCGCCCGGATCAGTTTGATTAGCGGCGAAGTTAATCTGAAGCGCAACGGCAATCAGGACTGGGAGCCCGTCAGGCTGAATTATCCTCTCGTCGAAGGCGACGAAGTTGCCACCGGCAAGGGCAGCCTGCTCGAGATCCAGGTTGATGCGCGCAATTTCGTGCGGCTTACCGCAAGCTCGGTCCTGCGTATTGTCACTCTGCGTGACGAAGGAATCGCGCTCAGCGTGCTCGAAGGAACGGCCGCGGTTCGACTGGCCAAGTTTGACCGCGATCACGAGTACTTCGAAATGGACGCGCCGAAGACCACCATGGCCGCCGAGAAGAAGGGACTTTACCGGATTGACGTTCCAAGCGACGGCCGCGTTCGTTTGACGGTGCGCGATGGAGGTAGTGCCCGGATTTATTCAGACACTTCGGGTTTCGCCCTCCGTGACGGTCGTTCAGCGGTACTGGTTGTAAATGGAGAGAATGCCGGTGATTGGGAACTACTCGCCGCCGCCCCACGCGATGCTGTTGACGAGTGGGTAAACGAGCGCGAGAACTATCTGGCGCAGCGTCTGAAATACGATGTCAAGTATTTCGACGAGTATGTTTGGGGCGCAGAGGATCTTGATGCTTATGGTGATTGGAGGTATACGGACGACTTCGGCTGGATCTGGCAGCCGCGCGCGACCGCGATTGCTTCCTACAACGATTGGGCGCCGTATCGCTACGGCCATTGGACGTGGTGTCCGCCGTATGGCTGGACGTGGGTGGGATACGAACCGTGGGGATGGGCGCCGTATCACTACGGGCGTTGGGTTTACCACAATAACTACTGGGCCTGGTGTCCGCGCAGTCAGTACTATCGAAATCGCAGTTGGTGGCGTCCCGCCCTGGTCGCGTTCGTATTCAACATCTCATTCGGAAACGACGTCTGCTGGTATCCGCTGTCGTATCACCAGCGCGATCCGTATTCGCGTCACTATCGTCATAACGATGGCAATCGGCATGACGATCGGCGGCCAGGCTACGGTCGACCCCGTGACGGCCGGCCGGGCGACGGACCAAATGATCGTCACGGTTACGACAAAACGTGGCGCGGCGTGACGAGAGTGCCGCGAACAGATTTTGGTCGTCCTAATGGCCGAGGACGGGCGGCTGACGAGCCGATTGCGCGTCGAGTGGTGGACGCTGAACCGCAAACCGTAGACCTGCCGCGACGGAGTGGAGTCGTGAGAGCTCCAGGTATGCCGGTTCTCGATATTCCGGATCGTCCGACTGGAGCTTCTGACCGAGCGCCGGGCGTGCCGTTGGATGAAGACCTGAGGCGGTCGCGAGTCTTTCGAGGACGAGAACCGAGACGACCGGCGGAACCGACGGAACCGAGAAGGACAGAAGAGGGTTCAACTCCGGCGGTAACACAAACTCCGCCAACCGGAGCTGTTGCGCGACCGGAAACTCCGGCGCCGCGTGAAACCCGTCCCAATGAGGATCGGCCTGAGGGGCGTGGTCGCATGGTGCGGCCCGCCATGCCGGAGGGGGCAGAAAAGCCCACGCGGCATCGAGAAAGGATCGAGACTACTCCGAGCACGACACCCGAGCCACGCAACGAACCACCAAGAGTCGAACCACGTTCGGAACCACGCACTGAAGCACCGCGATCTGAACCACCGCGAACTGAAGCGCCACGAACTGAACCACCGCGAACTGAAGCGCCGCGATCTGAACCTCGAGAGTCACGACCCGAGCCAAGATCCGAACCACGTGAGTCAAGACCCGAGCCGAGATCCGAACCGCGATCTGAACCTCGCGAATCTCGTCCCGAGCCACGCTCAGAACCGCCGCGATCTGAACCACCGCGTTCGGAGCCGCCGCCGCGTTCGGATCCACCAGCGCGATCTGAGCCACCAGGACGTTCTGAGTCGCCGAAAACTGAAGCACCAAGAAGCAGCGAATCGCCACGCACAACTCCTGATCGACCCAAACCAGACAGGCCAGATCAGTGACATGATTACAGGATTTTCAGGATTTACATGTAAATCGTGTAAATCCTGAAATCCTGTCAAAGGTTTTTATCCTGCAATCCTGTCTTCATGCGTGGGAGCTTGCGGATCTGGCCATCAATCACCGACTCTGTCTCGCCGATCTGCACAGCTCCCATTCGCTTGTAGAAGCCTGCCGCATTCGGATCCGCTGACAACTCCACGTCGCGGACATTGAGTGCGGCAGCGCGTTCCATCGCGTCGAGAAATAATTCCTTCCCAATTCCCGTCCCAATACGCGCCGGCGTTACCCACATGTGCTCCAACTCTGCTTTGTCGTCGCTGACACAAAGCGCGTAGAAGCCTCGTATCTCGCCATCTTCCTCGGCGACGTAGACGTGATTGTCACGAATGAAATCGGATGAAACGGTGAGGTCCGATTCCCAATGTTTGATCCAGTTCTCGGGATAGCCCCAGTAACGCTTCGCATCCAGTGCGATCTGCGTCAGCGCGTTTGCTTCTTCGGGTAATGCGCGCCTGATTGTCATGGCAGTTGCCATTCCGATCCGTCCGCGTATTTTACCCTGACGATAACCACCTGTTCCCCAATTCCGATTCGCTCTTTTTTGTCGAGCGCATGAACGCTGATGCGCCTGGTGGGTGGAGTTGGAAGTGTAAACGTTAGTTCTTTCTGCTTGCCGGGGCCGATGTTTTGCACGCTTGTGAATTGGCGACGGTCCAGTTCGTCGCCCGTAGCCGCGTCAGTGAAGATGTAGTCCCAGTCGATCTCGGTGATTGGCTTAATGCCGGTGTTTCTTATCGACGCTCGATAGTAAAAGTAGTAACGCGGCGGTGGTGCATTCTCGTTTTCGGCTGCGACAATCGCGGCATCGGCTTTCGCCTCCTTTTCGAGTTTGCCTACTTCGGCCGAGTTGCTGCGCTTCGCATCAGAGACCCGCTTCTCCGATCTCGCGCGAAACTGCATCTGGTGAAAATTCTCGTTTGGACCACCGAAAGGATTTCCTTCCCAGTTCAACCGTTCTTTGCTCCAACTGAATTTAACGACCTCAGCAGTTTCCGCGGGCGCACTGGTCGTTTGCGCGTTAGCTGCTTGAGCAACGAATAGGAAAGAAAGCAACACGATTATGATTCTCATCGCTTGCGCTCCTTTTCGGAATCGGTGTGGCGGTGATTATCGCACTTTTGGCAACGATCTATGAAAGAGGGGCGGCCAACGAGTGCCGCCCCTCAATCATTTCCCCCGCAGTTGATAGATTAGAAAATGTATCTCAAACCGACCACGATACGGCGGTTGCCACCATTTGTTCCCCACTGGTTGAGGAAGTTGGTTGAGTTAACGCGGCCTTCCGGAATACCGAAGTCACGCGTGTTCGTTGCGTTGTTGAATTCCGCTCGAAGCTGAATCCTCTGGTTCTCACCAATCCGCGTGTTCTTGAAGATTCCCAGATCCAGGTTGTTGATACCGTCCGCGCGAAGAATATTTCGCCCGGCGTTGCCAACGCGTTGGGCCGCGGTAATCCGTTGGAACAACGATGCGCCGCCTGCACCGAGGATTTCAGGAATGGTCATACCTGCGAGCGCAAGACCTGTGTTGAGGTTTGGACGAATCGCATCGCCAACCAGCGTGTTGATACCGGAAAGAGCACCGGCTGGATCCGAGCCATTCAACACTGTGAACGGCGCGCCACTCTGGAAGGTGAAGAATCCATTGAGCTGCCAGCCGCCGAGCACGTGTCCCTTCCATCCCGACTGGGTTTGGAACCACGGCAACTCGTAAACAAAGTTGCCCGTCAGACGGTGCGGGCGATCGTAGGTGGACCGAGCGCGATCGGAGTTGCGATTAAATGAGTCTTGAGACACTGCAACCTCGCCGCTCGACGGATTGAAGATCTCTGACGCGCTATCAATAAACGAGCTCCACGTGTAGTGCACACCCGCGCTGAAGCCGCGGCTCAATCGTTTTTCCATACTCGCTTGCAGCGAGTGGTAAATCGACGAAGCGGCATTAGCGCGCAAGCGAACAACGGCGGCATTTCGATTGACACGGCAACTATCCGCATTGGGACCGGTAAATGTCGGAGTGCAAGTCGCCGGAGTCAGGGTATTCAAACGCCGCGGATTTCCATCCAGCGTCTGGAACAATGCCGAGCCTTTTGAGCCGACATAGCCGAGACGGAAAACGACGTTCGTTCCGAGCTCACGTTGAGCTTCAAAACTGAAGCTCTGGTAGTACGGCGAACGGAAATCTTCGCCGACAACCGTCCTCGTGAATTCGTTTGGATTGACGCCCGCGTTCGACACGTTCGGCAACCGCGTAAACGCGTTCGGAACTGAAGCTGCTCCAGCAAACGTTACGTTCGCAGGCAAACTAACCGCAGCGACGTACGGGAAAGAGCTGGCGACGTTCAGCGCGATGTTGATGAACGTGTAGTCGTGAGTTACGGCGTAGCCTCCGCGGAAGACAAGCTTATCGCCGCCGGTGATGAATCCAAAAATGCCATCCGGATCCGTGCGTGGGTTCCAGTTGAAACCGAGACGCGGTTGGAAGTTGTTCTTGTCGTGTTTCGGAACGGGCTGCATCGCAAAACGCTGATCGCCGCCCGCTATGGTGACAATTCGCTCGTTGGCCGGAAGCAAACTGAGCGTTGCTTCACCCGGACGCTCGTATCTCAAACCATAAGTCAGCGAGAAGTTTGGCCGGATCTTCCACTCGTCCTGCCCGTAGAAGTGAACGTCGAACCAGTTGTAGTTATTGATCGCTTCACCGCCCGGCAATGGCTTGTTGATGTTTGCCGCTTCGGCGAAGTCGTTCACAAACGAATTCAACGTCGCATACCGGAGCAGCCCGCGGATGGTCGGGAAGAAGAAGCTCTGGATACGATTCTCGATGATGTTGGTGCCCAGTTTCATCGCATGATTACCGTGGGTCCACGCGAGGTTGTCCTGGATCTGGTAAATGTTGTTGGTGCGAAACTGGGGCAGATTCACCGCGAGTCCTATGGCAGTTCTACTATTCGCCGCGTTGAAGCCGATGAGTCCGAGTTCGGAGATCTCCAGTGAGGGAATCTCTTCTGAAGTCGGATCGGAGGCGCTCGTCGTACTGTTGAAACGCTGGTAACCAAGTCTCAATTCGTTGACGACTGTGGGCGAGAAAGTTCCAACGTGCGAAAGCGCGAGCGTTTGCTGGCGCGCAAGGTTGGAAGTGGTGAGTCCCGGCGGTGTCGCCTGGCCCGTGCCGCCCGTATCCGAGTCGCTATACAAGTAGCGAGCAGTCAGAATGTGGTTGTTCGTGAAGTTATGGTCCACACGGAACGACGCCTGGTGGTTGTCGAAGAAGAACGACGTTGCGCCGGTTAGCGAACCAAGCGGCACGGTGAAGTTCTGTCCGTTCAACGTGAACGTCGCATTCTTGTTGATTGACTGCTGCGCCACCGGCAAGTGTTTCAAGAGAGCAGCGACGTGAGGTAAACCTCCTGCCGCCGCTTGCAATACCTGGCGACCTTCTGCGGTCGGTGCTCCGTTCAGCGTTGTGCCGGAACCCAACTGGCGATCGCTCCAGCGTTGATACGAACCGAAGAAGAACGTTCGATCGCGGCCGCTGATGTAACTTGGACCACCTTCGCCGAAGCGCGGCAGGTGCAACGGGCCGCCAAGAGTTCCGCCGATCTGGTTCTCGATGCGGAACGGTGCATGTCGCTTAGACTGATCGGTTGAATTCGCATTGCAGAAGCCCGCGCGTTTGTCGGTGTTGCTGCAGGCGTTCAAGGCGTTGCCGTTGTGAAACCAGAACATGGAGCCGTGATAGGCGTTGGTGCCGGCTTTCGTGATCGCGTTGAATACCGAGCTCGAGTT
>JBKPJS010000043.1:0-7041 GCA_046730815.1 Acidobacteriota bacterium | reverse complement strand
GGCCACGGACTCTCCTAATTACCAGGCGCAAACGTCCACCTCAGCAGCCGGACGATCACAAGCCATCGCTTTGAAATTCGGCAAAGGTCGCGTGCTGGTCCAAGGCGAGGCGGCGATGCTTTCGGCGCAAGTGTCCGGACCGGAAAACAGCAGGATGGGAATGAACGTGCCCGGCAACGACGACAAGCAATACGCGCTCAACGTTATGCACTGGCTGTCTGGGCTATTGAAGTAGCGTGGGTAAAGTAGTGTGGGACAAGAAACGTCAGTTGATCTGGGTGATTGGCGGGATCCTGATGGGAACGTACGTCGCTTACTCCAACTCGATCAATGATGACGGAACATTCGTGCTCAGCTTCTTCATCTTCATGGAGACTCTGATACTGCTGATTATGGGGGTTCTGTTCTATCTTTATTCTTGGCACTAAAGCCATCTACAGATTACACGGATTTTTTTAGTTAGGTTGCTGCATTGACTTCGCTCTAATCGTGATTCCCTGGTTTCCCAGCACCAACAGACTGCGCGCCTGTCCGAACGGAGCATTCGAAGGCACGTACGAAAGCACGTAGCGATTCTGCCGCAGCTCGTCGCAGATTGCCTTCGCAGCCACCGACGGTTCGTCTATCGAAAAAATTTGTCCGCCAGTCCCTTCCGCAAGCTTGTCGATAACTACCTTCGGCTTCGGCACATCACGTCGTATCGCGCCGCGGGTTCGGTCAACCGCCTGGACGGCATAGACCATGATGTTATCGGATTGCAGCTCAGCCAGCGTTTGTTCGAATGTTGCCTTGCTGCCGCGATCGAGACCATCGCTGATCACGACAATGATCCGCTTTTGGTTTTGTAGCGGCCGCAGCGCTTCCTCGACTACCGCACGGATCGCGTCGAACAAGTGTGGCTGTCCCTTCTTGCGAAACAGCTTCAAGGACGATTCGATCCCTTTAGCGTCGTCGGTCCAATCGGAAACGATCTCAGCCTGTTCGTCATAACCGACGATCAGCAGCTTGTCGCCTTCGTAGATTTCGTAAGCAAACTCGCGCGCAGCCTGTTCGAGTTTCTCCACGTCAGCGCGAATCGTTAGTGAGTTATCGACCAGCAAAACTATACGGGCCGGAGACGGATCGGGGGTGAAATTGCGAATCGACTGTTCGACGCCGTTGTCGTAAACAGAAACTTCCTTGCTCGTGATCGGCGCCGGTTTGTTGTCGTCGCGCCGCGCAACGACGCCAACCATGACGCCGCCGGCACTACCCGCGTGTGGTCGATTACCTGATTGGGCCAGGATTGAAACCGACAGCAACGCGATTGCGAGCACAGTGAGTAGGAGTAAGGTTTGTGGTCCTGAGGGCGTTGACGAACGCATTGCTTTAGTCGCCGCTTGGTGCTTTCGGGGACGAAGGCTTGTCGGTAGTCTTCTTAGCAGGGGAAGTCTCTTTACTCTTCTTTTCGGTTTTGTCGGTCTTGTCAGCTTTCGCTTCCGGTGTTGACTCGGATTCTGACTTCTCGCCTTTCGTTGTCTTGCCGGCGTAATCCGTCACGTACCAGCCCGAGCCTTTGAACTGAATCGCGGGCGCCGAGATCTTGCGCTCCAGCTTGCCGCCGCACTTGACGCATTTTGTAAGCGGCTTGTCGCTCACCTTTTGAAACGCTTCGACGTGGGCTTTGCACTTGCGGCATTCGTATTCGTAAATCGGCATGCCAGCGATTATAGCAAGCCATCCACAGATTACACAGAATCGGGTGTAGTCTGTGTAATCTGCGGATGGATTTTGCTATCCTCTTAGCCTGTAAGATGTCGAACAGCGCTCAATCTCTTTCCCTGGAAAGCAAGATCAAAATGCATGAGGCGCGCGAGGGAATTATCAATCGCCTCGCGATGACTCTGCCTCACGCCATTAATCTCGATCGCTTCCTTACCGTAATCGTGTCCGAGCTGGGACGCATGATGAACGTCGATCGCTGCGACGTGATCCAGTTGAAGTCTGCGAGCGAGCTCCGCATCAGTCATGAATGGCGCGCTTCGGAGGACGTTCCTTCGAGCCTGGGCACGGTCATTCCAATCGACCTGAAGCAACTTTATCAACACGTCGATATCAGAAATCCGATTCGCCTGAACGACATCGCTGCCGCTGGTCTCGATCAGAAAGTCAGGTTTCTCGCCGAAAGCCTTGGGACGCGCTCGTTGCTCGTCGTGCCGGTCACACTTGGCGATAACCTTCTCGGTCTTGTTGGCCTGCACACGACGCGCACGCCGCGGGAGTGGCTCGACGATGAAGTCTCGTTTCTACAGTCAATCGCCGGACAGATCGCGATCGGTTATCAATACACGCGGCTTTACACGGACAAGGAGCGCGAAGCCGAAACG
The DNA here is from genome assembly GCA_046730815.1 of Acidobacteriota bacterium. Taxonomy (GTDB): domain Bacteria; phylum Acidobacteriota; class Blastocatellia; order Pyrinomonadales; family Pyrinomonadaceae; genus PSRF01. The sequence continues at coordinate 4,675 of JBKPJS010000043.1, read as the reverse complement.
AAACGCGCGCTGCTCTCGATTGCAAACGCATTGAACGCACGTTCGGACTTTGGCGAGGTGTCGTCGCTGGTGCTGGAGCGCGCCGTCGCACTTGTCGGCGCAGATTATGCGGCGCTTGGTGTGCTCGATCCTGCGGGCGGTCGCATCAGTCTCGCTGCCTTTAAAGCGGCGCCGGAAGTGGAGATCGATGCTGTCCAGGGTCTCTTCGACGCTCATGGAAAGTCGCTGGATGTGACCGCATTTCCGGCGATGGTGGAGGTATTGGCCCAGGGTAAGACGTTGCGTCTGCTGGACACTGATCTAACCTTCCCGGTTCGACTCGCCTTCAACTCAGTGCTTGGCGGTCGCGCCGCGCTCGTAGCGCCAGTCAGAGTTGGTGGACAGACGTTTGGCTTGCTCGGCCTGGTTTGGAGTGAAGCACGCGAAGGTTTTGAGGATCACGAGGTGGCGTTGGTCGAGGGCATCGCAGATCAAATCGGCACTGCGCTCGAACGCGATCAGTTGTCGGCCGAGATCATGCACTTGCGCAGCGCGCTTCACGAGCGCTACGGCGAGGAACGCATCATCGGTCAAACGCCTGCGATACGCCGCGCAATTGAGCTTGCTTTGAGCGTGGCTGACACACAGACCACGGTTTTGATCGAAGGGGAATCCGGCACCGGCAAAGAACTGCTCGCGAATTTGATCCACTTCAACTCCGGCCGCGAAGACCAACCTTACGTGAAACTAAACTGCGGCGCGATTCCGGAGACACTGCTCGAGTCGGAGCTTTTCGGTCATGAGAAGGGCGCATTTACAGATGCGCGCGCGTTGCGTCGCGGACGGTTTGAGGAAGCGAATGGCGGCACACTTTTTCTCGACGAAGTTGGTGAGATGAGTTTGTCAGCCCAAGTGCGTCTGTTGCGTGTGTTGCAGGATGGAGAGCTCACGCGAGTCGGCGGCAATGAAGTGATCAAGACTGATGTTCGCGTGCTGGCCGCGTCGAATGTTGACTTGAAACGCGCCGTTGATCTTGGGACTTTCAGACAGGATCTCTTCTACCGGCTTTCGGTCTTTCCGATTAAGCTGCCGCCGTTGCGCGAGCGGCCAGACGATATTCACCCCCTCGTCATTCATTTCCTTGAACACTACAAACAGAAGACTGGTCGATTCATCTCGGGCATTTCGAAGGACGCGTTGCAGGCGTTGATAACCTACGACTGGCGCGGCAATGTTCGTGAGCTCGAGAACGCAATTGAGCGCGCGGTGATTATTGCTTCTGGCCGCCAGATCGAGTTGGAAGACTTACCCGAAGCCATCAGCAAGATTGCGTTGGAGAAACGTGATCAGATCAAAGTCGAGCGGGCCAAGGCTGCCAGCGAAGGCCGCACGACTACTTTTGAAATAACCGTTCCGTCCTCAATGGAAGAGATTGAACGCCAGGCAATCGAGGCCACCCTCGACTACACCGAGGGAGACAAGTCTCACGCCGCCCGCGCTCTCGGCATCGGGCGCAAGACGCTGTATCGGAAGCTGGAGCAATACAACGGTAAAAACTAGCCGCAAATTACAGAGAGCGCTGATAACGATCGGTCTTCATCAGTGCCGATCTGCGGTTAATGTATGCTATAGTCCCAGACCGCTAAAATCGTATTTTGTAGTAAGAAAGGACCCAGAAAATGGGAGACGATTATCGGAGAGATAGTGGCGACAACGTTTCATCAAAATTAACTTATTTACTTATTGGCGGCGGCATTGGGGCGATTCTGGCCCTGCTTTTTGCACCCAAATCAGGCCAGGAGTTGCGCGGCGACATAGCCGACGCGACCCGAAAGGGCATCGATCGTTCGCGCGAGGCTGCGCAACAGTTAGGAGACCGGGCCGGTGAGTATTACGAAGCGACGCGCGGTCGAGCCGCTGAGCTTTATTCTCAAGCTGCTGAGAAGGTGGGCGAGGTGGCCCAGGGCGCACGCGATGCTGCTTCACGCCAATCGGGAACACTGAGCGCCGCAGTCGACGCCGGTCGAAAGGCTTATCAGGAAGAGAAGCGGAAGACTGAGATGTCGGGGCGCCTTGAAGCTCCAAATTTCGGAGAAAAAAGTAACTAAGTCATTACCAATTTCCGATTGCCGATTTTGAAGACCTTCGGCAGCCGGATGAAATTGGCAGTTGGCAATTGGCAATTGGAGATATGCAAACCCTCGGCTTACAGATAAGTACGAATGATCCGATGTTCTGGGTGATGGTGATCATCGCTGTTTCGTTTATCGTGATTGCGATCGCGATGGTGGCGATAGCAGTGTTCGTTAGTCGCGCGGTGAAGTCTGTCAACCGGCTGGAACAAAAGACTGAGCCGCTCCTCGAACGTGTCACAGCCATCAGCGAACAAGGCAAGTTGATCGCCGTGCAGGGAAAACTGATCGCGGAACAGTTCAACGCGGTTTCGAATCACTTGTCCACGGCTACGCAGCACTTCGCCGACTCGCTGGCGATCATCAAGAGTGAAGTGGGCGAGCTGCGAGCGCTGGTGAGCGACACGGCTGTTGAAGCGCGGGATAAAGTGGCGCTAGTTAGCCAAACGATCGATCGCACGCAAAAGCAGGTGGCTTTGACGACTGATTTCATTCAATCGAAGGTCATAGAGCCGGCCCGCGAGTTGGCCGCGATTATGGTGGGCTTCCGCCGCGGCCTCGAGGTACTCGTGGCGCCGATGCCGAAGCCCATTAATCAAACTTACGCCGAGGATGAGATGTTTATCGGTTGAGCAAAATCACAATGATTTTCATGAACCCGAGCCATCCATTTTCGATGGCTCGGGTTTTTAGTTTGTAATCATGTGTATTTTGTAAATCCTGTAATCCTGTCTAATATGGTGAATTCATTTATGTCTACAGAAACCCCGCTCGATCTGAAAAAGACCATCAATCTGCCGAAAACGAACTTTTCGCAGAAAGCTAATCTCGCGCAGAGTGAGCCCGCTCGGCTTGAGAAGTGGTCCAAGCTTGACCTTTACCGCTTGATCCGCCGCGCTAGTGAAGGACGCGAGAAATTCATTCTTCACGATGGTCCGCCCTACGCGAACGCCGACATTCATCTCGGCACGGCGATGAACAAGATTCTTAAAGACTTTGTCGTCAAGTCGCGCACGATGATGGGCTACGACTCGCCTTATGTTCCCGGTTACGACTGTCATGGTCTGCCCATCGAAACGCACGTGGAACGCGCGCTCGAGAAGAAGGGCAAGAAGAAGAGTGATCTCAGTCTGGAGAGTTTTCGCCGCGCGTGTCGCGAGCACGCTGAGAATGCGTTGAAAAGCCAGACGCGCGATTTCAAACGACTCGGGATCCTCGGCGAGTGGGACAATCCGTATCTCACGATGTCGAACCACTACGAAGCCGAAACCGCGCGGATGTTTGCGCGGTTCGTCGAACGTGGTTGGGTTTACAAAGGAGCGCGGCCCGTTTACTGGTGTCTCAAGGACCAGACGGCACTCGCGGAAGCTGAGGTTGAATATCACCAGCACACGAGTCCATCGGTCTACGTGAAGTTTCCGCTGCAAAGCGATCCGGCGCTGATCGATCCGGCACTCGCGGGCAGGCAAGTGTTCGTGCTGATCTGGACCACGACGCCCTGGACGCTACCGGCGAATCTCGGCATCGCAGTCCATCCTGACTTTGAATACTCAGCATTCGAACACGGCGACGAAGTTTACATCGTTGCGAGTGACCTGGTCGAAGCAGTCGCGGCGAAGTGTGATTTGGGCACCACGCCAAAGGTGCTCGCGCGCTTTCCGGGCGCAAAGCTGGATCGACTCGAATGCAAACATGCATGGCTCGATCGCAAATCGCTACTGATGGTCGGCGAGCACGTTACGTTGGGTGGTGAAGCCGACGCGGAAACCGAGCTGGACGTCAGCGAGGCGCAGAAGAAGTCAGACAGCAAGGCCGGAACAGGTTGCGTACACACAGCGCCCGGTCATGGCCACGACGACTTCGTGATCGGCAAACGTTACGGCCTTGAGATCTATTGTCCGGTAGACAACGCGGGACGCTTCACGCCCGAGGTCGAGCACTTCGCCGGTCAACGCGTGTTCGACGCAAACGATCAGATTGTCGAATTCATGCGCGACAGAGGCGTGCTGCTCTTCAGTGAAAAGTATGAGCATCGCTATCCGCATTGCTGGCGCTGCAAGAATCCGGTGATCTTTCGCGCCACCCCGCAATGGTTCATCGCGATGGACCAGGCGCACAGCGATCTCGTTGAAAAAGATGAAGACGGCCGCGATCGAAGCAATTTCACTGACAATCTTTCCGAAGCCGGATCGCTGCGTTCGGCCGCGATCGAGGAGATCGAACGCGTTAATTGGGTCCCGGCGTGGGGCGTCGATCGCATGCGCAACATGTTGAAAGGAAGGCCCGATTGGTGCGTTTCGCGGCAGCGTGTTTGGGGTGTTTCGATTCCGGTTTTCTATTGTGCGAGGTGCAATGAAGCGGTGGCCGATCCGGCGGTGATCAATTACGTCGCAGACATCTTCGAACGCGAATCGGGCGATGCGTGGTACACGCATTCCGCGCAGGAGTTGTTGCCTGAGGGTTACACGTGCAAGGGATGTGGCGCGCAGGAGTGGACCAAAGAGTCTGACATTCTCGACGTCTGGTTTGACAGCGGCTGTTCCTCGATCGCCGTGCTGGAGAAT
>JBKPJS010000042.1:0-5120 GCA_046730815.1 Acidobacteriota bacterium | reverse complement strand
GGCGGAGATTGAGGAAGCTCACAAACTCGATCCGCTTTCACCAATCATCAGCGCCAACACCGGTCTTTATTCTTATTACGAACACAACTACGACGACGCGGTCGCAAAATACAAAACAACATTGCAAAGCGATCCGGATTTTTGGGTGGCGCGGCACTACCTGGCGTTGGCGTACGTGCAGAAGGGAATGCATCAGGAGGCGATTGCCGAGTTACGCAAACTTATCAAAGCGCCGGAGAGTGGTCCGGTCCCGGATAAAGTAATCGAAGCTGAATCGGAAGCATCTGCCTCACTCGGCTTTGCCTACGGTATGGCCGGGAAGCAGGCTGAGGCGCGCGCGATCCTCAACCAACTCGACGCGCTTTCGAAGCGTCGCTACGTGTCGCCGCTGTACTTCGCGATCGTCTACGCAGGTTTGAAAAACAACGATAGGGCGATGGAGTATTTGAATAAAGCTTTTGAGGCACGGCATCCGGGCCTGGTCTTAATCAGGATCGATCCGATGTTTGATGCATTGCGATCGGATCAACGATTTACGCAATTAACGAAACGCTTCGAGCCAATCCCGTAATTATCCGCGTTCATCTGCGGCTAACAGCACCTCTGATAACTCAGCAGGCAAAGGAGACTCAAACTTCACGAACTCTTGTGTTTCAGGATGAGTGAACGCGAGTTTTTCTGCGTGCAGGAAGTGACGATTCAGATTGCGGATCTGCGCACGCAGTCGTGCGTCCTGGATCGTATTGTCACGGCCGGCGCCATAAGTTTCGTCGCCGACGACGGGATGTTTCAGCCACGCGAGGTGAACGCGAATCTGATGTGTTCTTCCCGTCTTTAGTTCCACGTCGAGCAGTGTGAATCGCTGGAAAGAACGTCGCACTCGATAAAGCGTTACAGCGTTACGTCCGCCACGCACGACAGCCATACGCGTGCGATTTGAGGGATCGCGCGCGAGTGGTTGATCGATCCGTCCGGAGTTTGAAACCACGCGTCCGTGGACCAGCGCCACGTAAGACTTGAAAACAGTCCGATCGCGAAATTGATCGGAAAGGTTTTCAAGCGCCGCCTCAGTTTTGGCGACGACCAACAGACCGGAAGTATCGCGGTCTAGCCGGTGAACGATGCCTGGTCGCAGGCCAGTTGCGCCGCCCGGCAGTTGTTGAAAATGGTATGCGAGAGCGTTGGCTAGTGTGCCGGAAGGCGTGCCGGCTGCGGGGTGGACCACGAGGCCCGCGGGTTTGGTAACTACGAGCAGCGTTTCATCTTCGTAGACAATATCGAGAGGAATGTTCTCAGGAGTAAAGAGTTCTGTCGGAGGAGCACTGAGCTCGACTTCGATTTCGTCTTGTTCGCGGAGTTTGTAGGAAGCTTTGGACGGCTTACCATTCACAAGCACGTCCTCATTCTCAATCAGTCGTTGGAGGCGCGCACGACTCCAACCTTCAATTTGTGAGGCAAGAAACGTGTCGAGACGAACACCGGCATGCTCCGGGCCAATCCGTGTAATCTGCGTAATCTGTGGTTCACCCATTCCGCCGTTCGAAATCTTTCATGAACGACACGAGCGCTTCGACTCCGGCGCGCGGAAACGCGTTGTAGATCGACGCGCGAATACCACCAACCGAGCGGTGTCCCTTCAATCCATCAAGCCCCTGCGCTGTGGCTTCCGCGACAAACTTCTTCTCGAGTTCCTGATCAGGCAAACGAAACGTGACGTTCATGAGCGAGCGACAATCGACGTCGGCATGTCCTCGATAGAAATCGGTAGTGTCGATAGCGTCGTAGAGCAACTGCGCCTTCTCTTCGTTCTCACGCTCCATTGCTGCGAGTCCGCCTTTGTCTTTCAGCCACTTGCAGACAAGTCCGAAGATGTAAATGCCCCACGTGTTCGGCGTGTTGTAGAGCGACTTATTCTCGACGTGCGTGCGGTAGTCGAGCATGGTCGGAAGTCCTTCGGGAATGCGCTGCAATAAATCATCGCGCAGGATCACCACCGTCAGGCCGCTTGGTCCCATGTTCTTCTGAGCACCTGCATAGATCAGTCCATACCGGTCCACGTCGATCTCGCGCGATAGAATGTCAGACGAAGCATCTGCTACGAGCGGAACGTCGCCCACCGCGGGTTCCCGTTTCCACTCGACGCCTTCGATCGTTTCGTTGCTCGTGATATGAACGAAAGCGGCATGCGGATTCAGGCTCATCTCATCGCGTGACGGTACGCGAGTGAAGCCTCCGTCGGCCATGCTGGCTGCAATGTTCACGCCGCCGACTTTCTTCGCTTCCTTCAGCGCCTTCTTTCCCCAGCTTCCGGTAATGACGTAATCAGCACTTCCGTCCGCGGGCAGGAAGTTCATCGGCACCATCGAAAACTGCAAACTCGCGCCGCCTTGTAGAAAAAGGATCTGGTAGTTGGCAGGGATTTGTAAAAGCTCACGTAAACCCGACTCAGCGCCGGCGATAATCTCATCGAATGTTTTAGAGCGATGGCTGATTTCCATTACCGACATGCCAACGCCCGGCAAGCTGAGCAAATCGCGCTGAGCTTCTTCTAGAACAGGCACCGGCAAAACAGCCGGACCAGCACTGAAATTAAAAATTCGTTCCGTCATTACTTTTCTCTCCGCTCATTTTTTACAGGATTCACACACCCTGAAACAGGGTTTACCTGTTAATCCTTAGCAATCCTGTAAATCTTGTACACCTACTCTTCAAACCGAGAACGCAAAGCTTTACCCGCAACCTTCGTCACCACCGAACGCGGCACGAATCGTTCGGCCTCGACCGTCAACAAGTTGGTCCAACCTGAAATCACGGTGCTCTTCCGGCGGCCCAATGCGCGCAGCGCAGTTTCAACCACCTCTTCCGGAGTTTCGATGGTACGCATCGGCGGACGATCTATTCCGGAGGCGTGGAAGAAATTAGTTTCCGTCACCCCGGGACACAACGCCATCACGTGAATCCCATGCAACCGGTTCTCTTCCCACAGCGCCTCAGAGAACGACAAAACAAATGCTTTGGTCGCTGCATACGTCGCCATGTACGGCACAGCCTGAAATCCAGCCGTCGATGCCACATTGATAATCGTGCCGCTCTTCCGCTCGCGCATTGGTCCAAGAAACAGGTGCGTCAGCTCAACCAGCGATCTAATGTTGAGTTGGATCATTTCGAGCTCGTGAGCAAGATCGAGTTTGACAAAATCGCCCATCGAACCGAAGCCAGCGTTATTGATGAGCATCTCGATCTCGAGCCCACGCTTGTTTGTTTCTTCAAGGAGCTGCGAGCCGGCCTCGGGTTGCTGTAGATCAAGTGCCAGATATTGCGCTCGAATACTGGTCAAACGGCCGAGCTCGTTGCACAACGCGATAAGCTTGTCTTCAGAGCGAGCGACGAGCAGAACGTTTCTTCCTCGTGCAGCGAGTTTTCTCGCAAAGGCCGCTCCGATTCCCGAGGATGCTCCGGTGATGAGGGTGGTGTTCATTTGCGAAGAACCGGAACTGATCATTTCAAGTCAAGCAGATCGAGTTCGATAATGTCCGCATTGCCTTCTTCAAGCTTCTTGAGGGTTTCTTTAGTTGGCGCATTGTCCAGATTGATGCGAGCCACGGCCGCCGCTGCGCCTTCGAAAACGATGTTCTCCATTTCCTGAACGTTGATCTGCTCCGCCTTGATCGCGTCGAGAACACCCGCGAGCACGCCGGGCCGATCCAGATGACGAACGACGAGTCGATGCGTAGCCGGAGTTTGTAGCGCGAGGTTAACCACGTTGGGCACCTTTCCTGTTTCTTTAAACTCCTTCACGATGCGCACAGTTTCAGCAGCGATCGCTTCCTGGGCCTGGTCCGTCGACGCCCCCACGTGATGCGTGCCATAGAGTCCTTCTTCTTTCACAATCTCGTCGTGAAACTCGCCCGTACTGCTCGTTGGCTCAACTGCATAAACATCAAGACCAGCGCGAATGCCGCGATTCTTCATCGCCGCGACCAGCGCTGCCTGATCGACTACCTCGCCTCTGGCTGTATTGATGAAGTAAGCGCCTTGGCGCATCTCGTTGAAGAAATCTGCGCCGAGCAGATTGCGGGTTTCGGGATTCAACGCCAGATGAACACTGACAATGTCGGACGCGGCCGCAACCGCGTTAGGCGATTCTTTTAACTCGACGCCAAGAAGCGCTGCTCGCTCGGTTGTCAAACTCCTGCTCCAGGCCACGACCGGCATGCCAAACGCGCGCGCACGCGGGATCATCTCCTGGCCGATTTTTCCGACGCCAATCAAACCGAGCGTGCGTCCAAACAGCCCGCGTGCTTTCGAAAACTCTTTCTTGTTCCACTCTCCTCGTCGCAAAGCTATAACGTTGTCCGCCACTCGTCGATCGAGAGCGAGGATCAATGCGAAGGCGAGTTCGGCAACGGCAATAGAGTTTTTGCCGGGACAATTCGAAACGTAAATGCCGCGCTTCGAGGCCGCCGCGACGTCGATGGTGTTGTAACCCGCGCCTGCGCGAACGACAAGTTTCACTGGTCCGGCACCGAGCATGGGCTCAGTCACTTTCGTGCCTCTAACAACGAGCACGTCAGGCGCTCCGTTTTTAATAGCCTCAACAAGTGCCTCGTCTTTGAGGTCCGGCTCGTAGGAGATTTCGCAGCCGAGCGCCTGCACACCATCCCGGCCTGATTGTTCGAATTTGTCAGCAATTAAGACTCGCATAAGTAACAGAGACATCCGCAGATTACACAGATTCTGCGTAATCTGTGGATGGTTTTAGATTACGTGAATCAACAGACCATCTCTCAATTTAGGTTCGAACCACGTCGATTTTGGCGGCATGATCTCATTCGCGTCGGAAACCATTAACAACTCCTCGACCGTCGTCGGATACAATGAAAACGCAACTGCTGCCTTGCCCTGATCGACCAAACGCTCCAGCTCTTTTGTTCCGCGAAGACCGCCGATGAAATCGACTCGCTTGTCTGTTCTGATGTCCCTGATGCCCAGGATCGGATCAAGCAGCCTGTCCTGGAGAACACTGACGTCCAGCATTGCGACGGTGCCAACCGGCAACGTCGCCTCAGGAGAGAGTTGTAATCCATACCACTTGCCGTCGAGATACATGCTCCAGTGGC
>JBKPJS010000041.1:0-14857 GCA_046730815.1 Acidobacteriota bacterium | reverse complement strand
CTCGCGGGGTTTGCCGCGTTCGATGTCAGAACCGGATCTTTCCAGTTCGTTCCCGCGGGTGCTGACTTCTTTTTGCTCGGCGCATTTGCCGCGTATACAGGAGGCGGAGGTGTTACGAACCTGACGTTGACCAACTGGGCGAGAGACAAAGGTTACGGCATGAGCAGCAGCGTTGGTTTTATTCCTGCCGCAGTGGGTGGAAAGAAAGTCGCGCTCGCCCACTCAGGCAGCACGTTCGAGCCGAACGCAGCGTCGCTCGAACGCTGGCGTGGCTGGTGGCGAATCGTGCGTGTGGACCAATGGGGTGTTTACTTCACGGGCGCAATTCTTGGTATGGCGTTGCCTGCCTTGCTGTACGTCACTTTTGTGCCGGCGGGCAGCGACATCCGTGGGCTCGGCATAGCAGCGGCGTTGGCGCAGGCTGTCGCTACCCAGAAAGGCCCCGTCTTCGGTGGCGCCATCGCGACACTCGGCGTCTGGATATTGTTCAAGACACAGCTCGATATTCTCGAAGGAATGACGCGCGCGATTACTGACATCCTGTGGACCGGCAGCGCGCGCATCCGTGGCTGGCGCGGTGGTGACGTACGTGTCATTTACTATTCAGTGCTCGTTGTGATTTCTATTTGGGGCATTCTCGCGCTCCGGCTCACGCAGCCGATCGTGTTGCTAGCGTTAAGCGCCAACATGGCGGGCATCGTATTCATAATCAGTGCGGTGCACTTGCTTTACGTGAACACGCGGCTGCTGCCGGTTGCACTCAGACCACCGCTGTGGCGAAGGCTCGCACTCGTGGCACTTGCGCTGTTTTACGGGCTGTTTTTGACGATGTGGTTATGGAGTATCGTGCGAGCCTGGTAGGGACTATATTGAGGTTCTTTATCCACAGATTACACAGATTCTATTGATCAATCTGTGTAATCTGTGGATAAGACACGAAATTAGGCGAGTCTCGTCTGCTTGCAATTCTAAGCGATGGTGGCTATAGTGCATCTCAACTAGATGGTTGGTGAATCCTTCCATCATAAGTGGTTGTCGGGGTGAGGACGATGACCACATAAGATTAGGCGCGACGGTCCAAAACCTGTCGCGCCTTTTCGCTAATTACCTCGAAATACACCTTCCCCTGCCGTGATCAGTCAAGAGATTGCGCAGCCAGTTGTTGCTGCGAGCAAGAATCGTTATCCTTAGACCAAACAAGAGGATCGTTTTTGATCATGGAGGAAGATTTGACCCACAACCCATTCTCCGTGGTGCCGCCGGCGCCTGAATACAATCCTGTAAAACAGGCAGTCGCCAGGGCTGAAGAACTCGGCGAGAAGCAAATCGCGACAACACTCGGCTACTTCGCCACCATGCCGGCTTCGACCGGCATCATCGCCAATCCGGTATTGCATCACACGCCAGTTGACTGCAACGGCACGCAAATCACCCTCGACATAAGATCGTTCACGATCCGAGGCGCCGTTCCGGAATCAGACATTGTACGGGGCAAAGTTGGACCGCTTGACGTGATCTTCACCGGGCTGTTTGGTGAAACGGGCAACAGTGCGGGACTTGGTGCTTTTATCGACCAGGAATTTTTTGAGCACGCTCAGCAGGATTCCATAGTAAAGGAGGTTGCTCTATTCGTCAGGACGTTCCCCGGCCTCGGACCCGAAGTGGCGATGCACCACTTTTCGATTCTCAGCAAGGCAGCGCGCGGGCGGCCAGAGACACAGGACCGTGGAGTCCACGACGATAGAGATCCGGAATCGCTGCTGGCCCAGATGATCTCCGTGCACATGGAAAATGTCGCTGTCGGTGGAATATCGGCCTTCATGAATTGTGCTTTCATGAGCAATCCACAGATTACACAGAGCGAGCTCAACGCTCTTACAAAAGAGTTCATCGACGAAGAAGTAAAGCAAAAGAGAAACGCGTTTCAGGTTTGCTACAGCCTCATCCTGGGCCATCACGCGAACGAGCATGAACGAGCTATTCTCGAGCGAATGGGCACGATTCAGATCCATCATGGCTCGGCAGGATCGAGCATGGTTGCCAGGTATATGGCGACGTTGCACACGTTCTCGGTCGCAGACTTTTTCATTGCCTCGCACATGGCGCTCGACGGCGCCCGTCACTTCGGCGCGATTCACGATATGTCAGACTTCGTTCAGGAGCTCGAGCCCTTGGCTGCGGAACAACGCGCCGAACGAATTCGAGAGAAGATGTTGGGTGGAGGTCTGCCGACGTTTGGTCATCCGGAGATCGCAGCCGCCGGCCGAGGAAATCAAGTGCAACAGGATCCGCGGCCCGCGATCTATATTGATCCAGTTTTTAAAGCGATCGATGCGGGCCAGTTAAGCATCAATCAACGCCAGCACGAGCGTCTGGCGATCGCACGTCTTATTTATCTCACTGCGTTTGTGAAAGGAGTGCTCAAGCCCGGGAGAGAAGACAGTCCTCCACTGCGACTGACGGCGAATACCGATTTTGGCGCGTGGTGTGTTCAGGAAGCGTTGGGAATTGAGGAAGCTGATCGAACGCTGTTGACTTATATCTTTCGAGGTTTTGGGTGGATGATGGACGCGCGCGAACAGCTACAGCAGAAGATGATTCGTCCCGTAATCGCTCCCGATCCGAAGATCGTTCCGAAGTCGAGTGACGATCCGACGATACCGGATTTAGTGGCACGCGTTCACCGCCGGTTGACTCAAGAGAATCCCTTTAGCGCCCAGAAATAGACTACGGATCTCCACAGATGAATACGGATCAGTGTGTTAATCCGCGTCTCCGTGGTTCACATTCCGATCCCCTTTAGATGATAGCGGTCGATATCGTAGTACCGGTCAACATCGACAAGATTTATTTTCCCCTGCGCCGCTGACAGACCGACGAGCGAAAACTCACACGCCGGCGCGATGCCACGCGCCGAGATCATCGTCCCAAAACGCTTTTCAGCAACCGCCTCCGCCGCGCGCGCCCCAAACATCATTCCCATGATGCGATCGATCGGACTCGGTGGTCCGCCGCGTTGCGGATGGCCCAGCACCACTGCACGCGCTTCGTAATGCGTCTCCGACATAATCTTTCTCGCCAGCACTTCGCCAATTCCACCAAGACGCACATGCCCAAAAGCATCGTGACGATCGTCAATCGTCACCATCTCGCCGTCTTCAGCACGCGCGCCCTCCGCGACCACGATCACGGAGTAACGAGGTCTCTGCGACAAACCACGACTAAGATCCGACTCTCCAAGCCGCGCACTCAGCAAGTGAAAAACTCTCTCATAACGAAATGGACACTCAGGTATCAGAATCAGATGCGCTTGCCCAGCGACGCCCGACCAGAGCGCAAGATGTCCGGCATGCCGGCCCATGACTTCGACAATCTGTACCCATCCGTGAGATCCGGCCGGCGTTCGCGATCTTTCAATCACTTCGGAAATGTTTCTGAGTGCTGTATCGAAGCCGAGTGTGTAGTCGGTGCCCGCGAGATCCTTGTCGATAGTCTTCGGCACGCCTACGATCGGAATTCCTCTTTGCGCGAGGACAGCCGCGACGCCGAGCGTGTCCTCACCACCACATACAACGAGGGCATCGAGTTTCAGTCGCTCGATGTTTTCTTCGACCTCGTGCGAGCGATCTTGTGATTCGCCTGCTTCATTCAACTGCTTGAAGGGGTTCGTGCGCGACGATCCGAGATTGGTGCCACCATCGCGGTCCCAGCGACGCACTGTTTCGCGGTCGAGCGGCAACACCTCCGGCGCAGGATTAAGCAAGCTGCGCCAACCGTCGAACAAGCCGATGACCTGGAGTCCGAGTTCCGAACCGCGATAAACCAGGCCTTTGATAGCGGGATTCAAGCCGGGTGCATCGCCGCCTCCCGTGAGAACCCCAACACGCTTTGCTTCCATCTAAGCCTCCAAAATAGGTCCAATAGGACCTATACCAGCCTCACCTCGTCGCATCCTTCATCAACACCACGTCACTCGTGATCACACCACGAGACGCCACAAGGCTGCCGTCCTTCAGCCAGCCAAACGCAAAAATCCTGCTATCGTCAAATTTGGTTAACTGCTTCGGTGCGCCGCCGGCAATAGGTTGTTCCCACAGATTGTCGATGCCGCCGCTATGGTCCACATACACGAGATACTGCCCATCAGGAGTCCAACGCAACGGCGTGTCCCATTGAACCTGCACCGCCGGCGCCACGTCAAATATGTTGAATGTCGCACCGCCGTTGAAATGGACCACTTTCAACCTCCAGCGTGAGGCTTGCTGTCCGTCGTTGTGCCAGAACGCAATCAATTCTCCGTCCGGTGAGATCGCCGGCCTCATCGCTATGCCATCGGTCATCTTCTCCGGAGTACCACCGTCGATAGAAACGCGCCAAAGGAAGTAAGGATCGTTTGGCTCAAAATGCTGGTACACAAGCCATTTACCATCCGCAGAAAAAACCGGCCACGTGCTTTCCGAAGCGCCGAACGTCAACTGCTTCGGACTGCCACCATCGCGCTCGGCTCTCCAGATCTGAAAAACACCCCCGCGATTCGAGTGAAAGACAATGTAATGATTGTCCGGAGAAACAGCCGGCGCGTAATTTCGCCCGCCTTCGGAAGTCAACTGCCTTGTATCGCCGCCAGTTGAAGCGATCTCAAAAATGTCAGCAATGCCGCTGGCGTCGGAGGCGTAGAGAATCTTGTCGTCAGGCGCGACGCAGACATCGTAGTACCTGCTCGTGCCTGGAGTAATTGCCGTCGGCTTCGACTCGCTTTTGCGCAGTGTCCAGAGTCCTGAGAGAGTTTGTGTTTGGACAGTCACTAAAGCATTGCCGTCTGCCTGCAAACTCAGTTCACGATAGTCACTCAGATCGTTGGTGATGGTGCGTTGAGATCCATCGCGAAAGAGCTGCCAGATGTGGACGAACGACGCGCCATGAGCTTTCCCAAGCATCATGATGCCACTTCCATCCGGATTTATTATCAAACGGCCCACCTCATCAAATTTCTGCGGCGACAGCGGAACCGTGCGCTCCGTACCAGTCTCCAGATCCCTTTCGTAAATTGTTATCGAGTAATTGACTGAAACGTTGTTACTACTGACAGGATCCGAGCTGACCATTGGCACCATCAACGTTCTATCGTCTGCCGTCCACTCGGGACGAGACAGCACGTCCCAGCCGAACCGCTGCGGCCATGTGCGTGTGGCGATACTCTGCTCACCAGTACCGTCAGCGTTGGCCACCACGAGGATGTCGGTTTGCTTGGATCGATCGTAACGAATGAAAGCCAATCGCCTGCGGTCGTGCGACATGGAAGGCAGCCCGTCCTGTAACTCGATTCTCGTCGCTGCCGCGCCGATTCCGAGTATCGGCAGCCTGTAAATCTGTCCCGCGTCGTTGCGGTCAGATCCCGCGTAACCGAAATAGATGTAGTTTCCGTCAGGCGAGAATGCAAGACCGAGATAGCGTCCTTCGCGGGGTGCCACTAACTGCGCGTTGCTGTTGATGGCCGCCTGTCGCAGCCACAAGCTTTCTTTTCCACTCTCGCTGGTTACATAAGCAACGTATTTTCCGTCCGGCGACAATGCCGCCATCAAAGCATTTCCATTGGTCGTCAGCTTTGTTACTTCAACTCTTTCAAACGGAAAGCGCGCCCTGGGCTCGGGTCGCGCGCGCATCTTGTAAACAGCGAAGACGCTCGCCGCCAAAATCATCGCGAACGCAGCCAGCGCGATCCAGGTACGACTACTCCAGCCTTCAGGCTTATGGATCACGGTGCGCGCCGCCTTTAATTCATTTGTTTCGACGATCCTTTCTCGACCGCTTGATGCTTTCGCATACTCGCTGCCGTCCGTCGTGCTGGGTGCAAGTGATCGATCGAGCAGGGAATTGACTTCGAGCTCTCTTCGCAAGCTACGCAGATCGATCGCCATCTCCTTGACGATCTGGTAGCGCTCGTTTCGATCCTTGCGGAGTGCCTTCTTTACGATTCGTTCCAACTCCGGCGGTGTACCCTCGACGTGTCGAGAAAGCGGCGGCTGGTCCTTTTCAACGATGGCGACGACGACGTCTGTTGCCGTTTCGCCGGTAAAGGGCGGATTGCCTGACGCCATCTCGTAAAGCACGACGCCGAGACCCCAGATGTCCGTGCGCTCGTCGACTGGAATACCACGCGCCTGTTCCGGCGACATGTAAGCAGCAGTGCCGATCACTGTGCCCGGCGACGAGTTAAACAACAGCGTAGACATCGTGGCGTGGATCGCGCCCTTGTGTCGCTCAGTCAGTTTGGCGAGGCCGAAGTCGAGTATCTTCACGTAACCTTCGGGCCGGATCACAATGTTCTCGGGTTTGATATCGCGATGGACGATGCCCGCTTCGTGAGCGGCAGTCAGTGCGTCGGCAATTTGAATCGCGATGTCGAGCACGTCGCCGAGCTTTATCCTGTGGCTTCTCATGCGCTGTCGCAGCGTTACACCTTCGACGTACTCCATCGCGATAAACGGGCGTCCATCATCTGTCTCGCCGATTTCATGGACGACGCAGACATTCGGGTGACTCAGCCTCGATGCGGCGCGCGCTTCCTGCGTGAACCGGCGCAGTCGGTCGGGATCCTTGCTCACGAACGCCGGTAAAACTTTCAGCGCAACGCGACGGCCGAGTGTCGTGTCGGTTGCAAGATAGACTTCGCCCATCCCACCTTCGCCGATGAGATTGACGATCTGGTAGTGCTTCACACGCTGACCCGGCGTGAGTTTCTCTTCGGCGTCGACAAACGACTCTGCAGCATGGGCCACAGCAGGCGATTCCATAAAGCTGCCGGCGACTTCGTACGAGCGCAGCAACGACTCCACTTCTTTGCGCACGTCAGCCTGCTCGCCACATTCGCTATCGAGAAACGATTCTCGTTCGGCGCCGTGACGTTCCAGCGCGCCTTCGAATACTTCCTTCACGCGTTGCCAGCGTTGTGGATCAGTCTCGCGCATCTTGATTAGTATCGCCGCTGAGTTCGCGATGCAGCCAGGCTTTAGCCATGCTCCAATCGCGTTTGACGGTGGCTTTTGAGATACCCATTACTTCGGCAGTCTCTTCGACAGTCAAACCGCTGAAGAAGCGCAGCTCGACAACTCTACTCTGTTGCTCGTCGATTTGCGCCAGGCGTTCAAGCGCTTCGTCCAAAGCTACGACGTCAAGGTCCTGTCCTTTTACCGCGACTGTCGCATCCCCGAGTGAAACTCTGACATTCGAGCCGCCGCGTTTTACGCGCTTCTTCGTGCGTGCGTGATCGACAAGGATGCGCCGCATCAGTTGGGCCGCGATGCCGAAGAAGTGTGCGCGATTTTGCCACTGCACATTTCTCTGGTCTACCAAACGCACGTAGGCCTCGTGAATCAAGGCCGTTGTTTGCAGCGTGTGTCCTGCCTGTTCTCGTCGTAGGTAACGAGCAGCCTGGCGGCGAAGTTCGTCGTATACGATTGGCATCAACTGGTCCAGCGCTTCTTTATCACCGCGACCGTAGCCGACGAGCAGCTCGGTTATGTTTTGCGGGCCTTGCGGCATCACGCACGAGCATAGGAAGTTTCACGCAAAGGCGCAAAGCTTCCACAGATTACACAGAATCTTGCGTGGATGGTTTTGCACCTCTCTGTGATTGAGCCCGTTTTTCCGGAACTGTCGCGTTAGTACATGAAGGAGGCAGTATGCAACATCAAATTTTTAGAATCGCGGCAATTTTCGGCGTTTTCTTAGCACTGGCGGTGGCCGGCGTCCACGCGCAAGCGCCGAGCAGGGTTGAAGCTAACATTCCATTCGAATTTTCAGCGGGAAAGACGACGTTAAAGCCGGGCGTCTATACGATCAAGCGAATGTCAGGAAACTTACTATCGCTGCGGAATAGCGCAGATAAATCATCGGTGATCTTGAATGCGCCCGTTTCGCTCACCTCGCATGATCCGGAAGCGGTTGAACGACTCGTCTTCGACAAGGATCGAGAGCGATATATTCTCTCTCAGATCTGGCTGACTGCTGATACTGGCCGGCAGTTGTTCGTTGGACCAAAGACAGCGAAATACGAGCGCGTGGAACTTTCACTGCGCACAACAGCGGTGAATCGCTGACAAGAAATTTGAACAGAAAGACACGAAGGCACATTTGTGTCTTTCGTGTCTTTGTGGTTATTGTTTGCCGCGAGGAAAAACTATGAAACACTCGCTCAAACAATTCTCTATTGCTCTCGCACTGCTCGCCGTCGCGATTCCTGTCGCAGCGCAGGAACGGGCGACGATCCTAACCGGCGCGGAATTAACACGCGTTATCCCGACGGGTTTCTACTTTCAGGGTCTGAGCGCACCAACGCAAATGCGCAACGCGGCCGCCGCGCGTTTCGGAACTGACCGCTACGTGCTCTCGGGCCTAGTCGATACGTCCGGCTATTCTGCTGATGTGCGCGCGAAGTATGTTGGGTTCCTGATCACTGATTCCGCGATCACACTCAACGGAGAATCCCTGCCCGCCGGCGCATACGGATTTGGTTTTGCGACTCAAGGCAAGATGACGGTGATGGACCTTGCCGGAAAAGATCTGCTCTCGGTGCCGGTCACGAATGATAAGGATCTGAAACGGCCCCGACCGTTGATGATGTCGGCAGATCCCGGTGGCGTGCGGTTGTACAACGGCAAGGATTATGTGGTCATCGCCACGAAGTAGCAGGGGCAACAAAGAAGCACAAAGAATTGGTAAAGCCTTAGCTTCAGCTCTTACTCATTTGTGCATTTTGTGCCTCTTTGTGGCGAACTCTTCTTTTGTGGCGCAAGCACAAACGGGTGGCGCCTCGACCGGAGCGCCTGCGACTTACACTTCGCGTCGCACAGTCGGCATCACCGATCCCAAGGCGCCCGTTGTTTTCGAAGATGTAACTGACAAGACGCCGCTCGCAAACTTCCGTCATCGCTCTGGGGAAGCGGCAAAAGACTACATCTTTGAGACTCCGTCAGGTGGAGTTGCGATCTTTGACTACGACGGAGATGGACGGCCTGATGTCTATCTGGTGAACGGCTCAACCAGCGCTGCGATGCGAGGCAAAGAGAAGCCGCCGCGTGCTGCGCTTTACCGTAATCTCGGCAACTGGAAATTTGAAGACGTCACCGAGAAGGCGGGCGTAGCGAACGAACGTTGGGGATTCAGCATCGCGGTCGGTGATTACAACAACGACGGACGGCCGGACATGTTTGTCGGCAACTTCGGCGTCTCGCGTCTCTATCGCAATAACGGCGATGGCACATTTACCGACGTTGCCGAGAAATTAGGTATCGCTCGCAAGGGCTGGAGCACAGGAGCAAGCTGGGGCGATTACGATGGCGACGGTCGGCTCGATCTTTTTGTTCCCGGTTACGTTCAGATCGATCTCGGCCATCTTCCGCCGAACCCAACAGCAGCCAACTCGGGCGGCCAGGGACAAAACTTTTGCCAGTTTCGCGGAGTGGCAGTGATGTGTGGTCCACGTGGACTGCCGGGCGAGGCCGACACGCTCTATCATCAAAAGCCCGACGGTACTTTCGAAGACGTCAGCGTCAAGGCGGGCGTTAACGATCCGGAGAAGTACTATGGCTTCAGCTCCGCCTTTGTTCATGTTGACGACGACAAGCTGCTCGATCTGATCGCCGTAAACGATTCGACGCCCAATCAGCTTTACTTAAACAAAGGGGACGGCACGTTTGAAGAGATCGGCTATCCGTCGGGTGTGGCGCTAAATGAGAACGGACGCGAGCAAGCGGGGATGGGCCTCGCTGTTGGTGATTACGATAACGATGGCCGCATCGATTTTCACATCACCAATTTTTCCGACGACTCGAACGTGCTTTATCACAACGACGGCGACAACAATTTTACTGACGTGACTTTTCAAGCCGGGCTTGGTGAGGTTTCGATTCCATTTCTTGGTTGGGGCACGAGCTTTCTTGATTTCGATAACGACGGGTGGCTCGATCTTTTTGTAGTTAATGGTCACGTTTATCCGGCTGTTGATGCGCACCAATGGGGCACGAGTTACGCGCAGCAGGCGCTGCTTTTTCACAACAGCAAAGGTAAGTTTGAGCGTGTAGGCGCGCCGCCTGGCAGTGCGCTCGCGAATGCGTGGCCTGGACGCGGACTTGCAGTTGGAGATCTGGATGGTGACGGGCGGCTCGATCTCGTAATCAATAATGTTGACGCGAAGCCCGTCATGCTGCGAAACGTTGCCACCGCAACGGGCCACTGGCTGGGCCTGCGGTTGATTGGCGACGTGACGAAGAAAACTCCAGTCGACGCAATTGGAAGTATTGCGTATTTGACGACAGGCAGTGTGCGGCAACGACAGGACGTTGTGAGTGGCGCAGTGTTCTGTTCACAAAACGACATGACGCTGCATTTCGGATTAGGCGCTGCCACAAAGGTCGATAAACTCGAAATAAAGTGGTCTAATGGAAGCACCGAGAGTTTTAATGTTCCCGCAATTGACAAGATAATCACGATCAAGCAGGGTAAATAAAAAAGCAATCCATAGATACACAGAGAGTAATCTGTGGATGGTTTGAGGGCTTGAAACTTGCGACGACTCGATCTGAGAAAAGCCCAGGCGGCCCGGCTCAATACGATCCGCGACATCAATCGCCAGATCGTGTTGAACTACGTTCGCGAGCGGGAGCCGATCTCGCGCGCGGAGATTGCGCGCGAAACGGACTTGCAGCGATCCACGATCTCGGCAATCGTCGAAGACCTGAAGAGTGAGGGTTTGGTCGAAGAAGTTGGGGAAGGGGAGTCGACCGGCGGTCGCCGTCCGACGTTACTGAAACTGCGCGCTGCCGAACCGATAGCTATTGGTGTTTCAATCACTCCGACGTGCACCACGATAGCCATCAGCGATCTCGCTGGACGAGTGATCGATCAGGAAGAGTTTCCCACTGATGCCGACAAAACTCTTAACCAGGTGATCAGCGTCATTCGCGATTTCACGACGCGCTTCAAAGGCTCGATCGAAGGCGTTGGAGTGAGTCTTCCGGGTTTGGTCGATCCCTCAACAGGTACCGCGCTCTACATTCCATACTTCCTTTGGCGCGATCTCCCGATCTCCGAAATGATCTCGAACGCGGTCGGCTTGCCGGTCGTGATCGACAACGATGCCAACGCCGTCGCACTTGCCGAGCTCTGGTTTGGGAGGCCCGAGGTTAACGATGCTCGCGATTTCATCCTCGTGTTAGTTGCCGAGGGTGTCGGCACGGGGATCATTTTCGATGGACAGGTTTATCGCGGTCAACGGGGCGCAGCCGGCGAGTTTGGCCACATGGTGATTGGACGCGGCGCGCCCGTGCCGTGTTCGTGTGGTAGCGACGATTGTTGGGAAGCGTTTTCGTCCGAGCGCGCTGCGATTGCGCGTTATGTAAAGTTGTCCGGCGCTTCGCCCAGGATAAGTTTTATCGAAGTGGTAGATCGCGCACTCGGCGGCGAAGCAGACGCGAAAGCAGCTTTGGTCGAGACTGGACGCCAACTGGGTGTCGGAATCTCGAACCTGATTATCGGTTTTAGCCCTGAAGCGGTCGTCGTGGGCGGAGAGATCGCGCGGGCGTGGGAGCTCATCGAGAGTGCTTTGACGGAAACCATCGAACACAGCGTCCGCCGCGGTCTGCCCTCGGCGCGCATTCTGCCCTCCACGTTGGGTCAGAGACCTACATTACGAGGCGCCCTGAGCCTCGTCCTCGCAAGTAAATTCGCCGCCGCCTTCGCTGCATAGGACAGTCCAGCCGCGGATGACACAGATATCGGCTAATGTATTTATCCTAAAAAACTGTTGACAGGCTTGGGAATCTATACTAAAAACTTCGTTCGCTGAGACAACAAACTAAGTTACCCTTCGTAACGAGGAACTCCTACAATGAGAATGCCCATCGCCCTGGTCCGGGGCTCCCTGCTCGGACTGCTCATCTCCATGTTCGCCATCTCCGCCCCCGCCCAAAACAATAAAGGGGCGATTGTCGGCACTGTCAAAGACCCAAATGACGCCCTCGTCGCCAAAGCGCAGGTCAAAGTTACCAGCGTGAAAACCGGCGAGATTCGCACCGCAGACACCAGCGACGAAGGCACGTTCACGGTGACTAATCTCGAGCCCGGTACTTACAACGTTACCGTTGAAGGCACTGGCTTTCAGGCGGTGACATTCGAAGCAGTCCAAGTCGAGACCAACTCGCGCCTGCCCCTCGACGTTAAGTTCGGCTCCATCGCCAGTGGTAGCTCATCAGTGACCGTCACCGCAGAGTCGGCTCCCCTCGTTGAAAGCGAGACAAGCGTTCGCGGCGATCTGATCACCGGCAGGCAAGTCACCGACCTGCCCATTCCGCAAAGAAACTTTACCCTGTTGGCAGGCTTGTCTCCTGGAGTGACGCGACCAAACCTGGGCCTGCTCGGTGGCGGCGGCAATTTCGTCGCTGGCGGCGGCGGACAGAACAACACCGAAGCGACGCGCTTTCGTGAATCGGGGGGTTCGGTTCTCGTTATCAATGGCGCGCGCGCTACGAACAACAACTTCACGCTCGATGGCGTGGACAACAACGAGTCGCAGTTTGGACAGATCGCAATCTACCCAAACCCGGATGCGATCGCGGAGTTCAAGATTGAGTCGAGTGTGCCCTCGGCCGAATCCGGACGCGCGGGCGGTGGAATTATTTCGGCGACGTTCAAGTCGGGCGGTAACGATGTTCACGGAACAGTCGGTGAAATCTATCAGGGGCGGTTTTTGAGTGCTGCCGCCAGCCGCTTTGATGATCCGACGTCGCCACCGGTGCCGAATTACGTGACACACAACTTCTACGGCACAGTTGGTGGTCCAATCTTTCTGCCTCGACCTGGCGAAGGTGGTTCAGCTCTGTATAACGGTCGCGATCGTTCGTTCTTCTTCTTCTCACTCAACGGTCAACGAAACACTACGCCAATCTTTGGCGGCACAGGCGACCCGCAGTCGGTGCCGGTTCCCACGGCTAGAATGCGCGTCGGCGACTTTAGCGAGTTACTGAGACCGGGAACGTCGCGCACTTACAGACTTGCGGGTGGTGGTACCGTCGTTGCGCCGTTCGGAACGATCTTCGCTCCCAACGGAACACCGATACCAGGCAATGATCTTCGCAATTGTGCGACTTGCGGCGGGTTTTCCCCGTTCGCACTCAACTACGTAAATGCTTTTCCGCTTCCGACCCTACCTGGTCCCGGCCGCAACTTTACGACCAATCGCTCGGAGCATGCGAATGTCGACAGCTACGACATCCGCATCGATCATCGCATCACCGGCAGCAACTCGCTCTTCGGTCGTTACAGTAAATCCGACACGGCGCGCTCGCGCGACAACTTCTTCCCGCTCGGCAGTTCGCCTAACGGTAACGATCTACCTGCTGGTCCATCGGCCGGTGATGAGTTTGGCGACTCCAAGGGCTTTACTTTAGGCGACACGCACATCTTCTCTCCGACTGTCGTTAATGACGCGCGCTTTGGCGTCACCAGAGTGCAGATTGGAATTTTCAATACCGGCGTCAACGGCACTGGCGGATTTAGCCCAACAGTTTCCGCAAATCTGGGTGCGCCGAATATCAATCTTGGTCCAAACAGCAGCGGCATCATATTGATGGGAATTGTTGACGAGCTAACCGGCACTGACCGCGCGACTGAGTTCACCGGGGACGGCGGGCCATTTTATTTCCTCTCGAATAACTTCCACGTCGCAGACGCCGTTACAGTCGTAAAAGGAAACTCGACATTCAAGTTTGGCGGTGACTACCGTGTCAGGCAAAACAGTAACTACGACGGTGGCCGTAACAATGGTACGAAAGGAAACTACCAGTACGGCACAACTGACAGCGGTTTCGTTTCCGGTAACTACAACGGTATTGGTCCGAATGATACCGGTTCGTCGCTTGCAAACTTCCTGCTCGGTTACCAGCCGGGTTTCGTAGGCCGCGGTGATCCAGGTGGACCGTACTTCCAATCGAGTAAAGAAATGGCTTTCTTCGTTCAGGACGATTGGAAAGTCAACCCTGATTTAACTCTGAACCTGGGGCTGCGCTACGACATCTTCACAGCGCCGACAGAACGATTTGACCAACAAAGCAATTTCGATCCGGCGACGAAAACGATCCAGATGGCTGGTGAGAACGCGCCAGGCGGACGCGATCTGGCGAACACCGACAAGAATAACTTTGGCCCACGCATCGGTTTCGCCTATAGCGGTTTCAAAGCGGACAAGACGCTCGTTGTGCGGGGAGGTTACGGTATCTTGTACACAACCGACATCAGCGCGGCGCAACCTCTGACGGCGAATCCAGGCACCGGCGCCGGCAGCTATGCCTGCACGCCGATCACGAATCCGGCGGGTTGTCCTGCTGTCTTCCGTTCTCGCAATCCATTTGATAACGGCATTCCCACCGCGCCGTTTACAGTCGCCGCGCCGGGAACGAGTTTTCCTGCGCCGACAACTGGCGGTCTCATTCTTTTCAACGATCCAAACCGCAAGGATGAGATGTATCACCAGTACAATCTGACCATCCAGGATGAGTTTTCACCGGGCTGGTTGGGAGAAGTGGCCTACGTTGGATCGCTCGGTAGAAACCTACTCGTGCTCAGTAACATCGGCACAAATAATGACGAAGGTGGACCAGGCGGGCGTGAGGTGTTGGGCATTGGTCCAATCACCACCACGCGCTATCGAGCCAGCTCCAATTATAACGCGTTGCAGAGCAAACTCGAGAAGAGGTTCTCGAAAGGTCTGTCACTGCTGACGTCGTACACCTGGGCACACGCGATTGACGATTCTCCTGGCGGCATCTGTACTAACGGTGCCAGTGCGCGTGACTGTGGCCCG
>JBKPJS010000040.1:0-6277 GCA_046730815.1 Acidobacteriota bacterium | reverse complement strand
ACTGATTGGTCTACCCGAAGGACTGTTCCCTCTGTCGCAAGCGACGATCTATTTGGCGCGAGCCCCTAAGTCGAACGCTGTGAAGAGCGCTTATTACGCAGCACGGATCGACGCCGAAGAAACCGCGCGAGTGCCGGTGCCGCTTCATCTCAGAAACGCAGTTACTCCATTGATGAAACAGGTTGGCTACGGAAAGGATTACCGATACGTCCACAGCGATCCGAGCGCCAAAGAAGAGATGGAATGTTTGCCTGAACAACTGCGTGGCAGAAAGTATTTTTCCGAAGAAGAACTAACCAGGGGTGAGGAATTTGCAAGTGACGACGAATGATCGCAAGTCTGATAAGGAGCTGGCTTTCCTGCAAGACCTGTTTATCGCGCCCGATTGGGGCGAGCGTTTTGCCGAATTGATTGACGAGCACGTGAAGCTTCCCAAAGAGGGTAAGGCGCTTTACGTGGAGGCCGGAACCGGCGGACATGCGATCGCCCTGCAAGAGCGGGCCGGCGAAAAACTCGAACTGCTTTGCGTTGACGAGAATCCCGAGTGTCTCGAGTTAGCGCGGGCGAAGGCAACAGCGACGCACGAACAAACAGGCTTTGATACCGCTCAGTTAGATTGTCTTGACCTGCGCGACAACCAATTCGATCTGGTAATCGGGAATGCGTCGCTAGTGTCGCGTCAAAGAGTTCGCAAGATGTTATCGGAGATGGTGCGCGTAGCTGCGCCGAGCGCGACAATCGCCTTTGCGCTGCCGACCGCTTCCAGCTTTGGCGAGTTCTTTTCGATCTACTGGGAGGCCCTGCACAACAACGGACTCATCGATCACGAATCCGGCGTCGAGCAGTTGATTACCGAGTTGCCGACTGTTTCAGATATCGAGCAGTTAGCGGAGGACGAAGGTCTCACGGATGTGCAGTCGTGGACCCGCATCGAAGAGTTTGATTTCGACTCAGGAGAGCAGTTTTTGAGCACACCTCTGGTAGCAGAGTTCCTGATGCAAGATTGGCTGGCCCTCGTACCTGAGGATAAGCGGGCCAGATTGTTCAGCGAGATCTCTCGATTAATAAACGAAGAGAGGCATGAGGCGGAGTTTGCGTTGTCCGTGAAAGCGACCTTGATAGTCGGCCAAAAGGCTCACAGCCACTAACACCCGGGTCTTAGTCTCTAGAGAACCAAAGACCAGGAACGAATAAGCTACTTGTCCATTTCCTTGCGCCCTTCTCGTTCTCCTTCGTCTATGCCTTCCCTAAAAGCTTTTTTGCTTTGTCCCAGCGCCTTGGCCAATTGCGGCAGCCTGGTTGCGCCGAAAAGTAAAAAGATCACAAGCACGATTACTATCAGCTCCGGGGTTCCAAGCCCCGCGATCGCCAATACTGTTTGAGTCATAATTTCCTCTTTCTAAGGGGCAGCCGGCTTATGGGCCAGCTATTCTCGAGTATCCGATTCGTAGAACAGGTACTTCCTCCACGTCTCGTCTGCCCTGCCAAGGTAGCGCATGATTTGCCGGTTTACATGCAGTGAGAAACCGCGAGGCCTGCGCAACAGGTGCATGCCGGATTCTTCGGGAGTCCGGTTGCCCTTCCGGTGATTGCAGCGCTTACAGCAAGCGACCAGATTATCCCATGCCGACTCCCCTCCACGCGAGCGAGGAAGTACGTGATCGAGAGTCAACTCCGACGGCGGATACTGAGTGCCGCAGTACTGGCAAGTGGAGTGATCGCGCAGCAGAATATTCTTCCGCGAAAGCGAACGCCGTTCAAAGGGAATGTGAATGTATTCAGTAAGACGAATTACCGAAGGGGCATGGATTGAGAGCTTTTGCGAATGGAGAATGTGGCCATTGTGCTCTTCCACTCGCGCTACTCCTTTAAAGATCATCACCACTGCGCGCCTCTCGGTGCACACGTTAATGGGCTCGAAAGAAGTATTCAGAACTAAAACCCTGCCGTTCATACTAGGGCTGATATTACGCGAGCGCGGAAGAGAGTGTCAAAATATGTTCTCAGTATTGGGGTATTTATTGTAGGGGCGGCACTCCGCGGCCGCCCGTCGAATTCATTTTGACGGCCGGCGGCCAGGGAGGGCCGCCCCTACAAAGATGCCCTCGCAATGGTGAATACGAACACATTTCGGGCTCCAGCCGTTTTTAGTGCCGCCGCGCAGGCGGAGACGGTGGCACCGGTCGTGAACACATCGTCAACCAGCAGAATATCTTCATTCTCCACCAGCTTTGCGTGCCGCACTGCGAAAGCCCCAGCCACCGTGTCCTGGCGGCCCTTGGCGTCCAGCCCGGCCCTGTACTTTTCCGAGGAAGACACTCGCAACAGATTTTCCTCCTCCAACGGCAATCTCAGTGACTTTGAAAGCACCTGCGCGACGATCGATGCCTGATTAAAACCTCTGGCTCGCATCCGTTTGGGGTGCAGCGGCACCGGCACAATTTTGGTGCTGACGTTCAACGGCTCACGCGTCGCAGCCGCGACCAGAAGTGTTTGCAAGTGCTGCGGAAGATGTGGCTGACGTTTCAGCAACAGCACTGACTCGCGCAAGGCTCTTTCATAAAGCCCAGCCGCACGGGCGGCCATGAACGATTGGGAATCGCAGCGACGGCACCTCACCTGCTCGCGTACCGCGCTCGAGACCTCAACAAGCGCCGGCACGCCACATTTCCAACAGATCGTTTCCGCTCCGTTGAAGATCCGCGTCCTATTCCAGCAAGCCTCGCAGGCGATGCCAAGTCTATGTTGCTCCACACTGCCACCACAGATCGAGCAGACTTGAGGATACGCCAACGTGAGCAGGGCGTCGTAGAACGATGTGAGGAAGTCTTTTTTCAATTGTGCTTTTTGTGCTTCTTTGTGGCCAAAACAGAGCGGCCTCCCCGATTTGTTTCGAGGAGGCCGCATTTATCTCAAACCGCAAACCCAAACTAATCTTCGTCGTCGCCCAACAGTCCGCGCTCCTGAAGGTCCTGGCAGCGCACACAGTGCCGGGCCCAGGGCACCGCATCGAGGCGCTTTTCCGGCAACGCTTCACCGCAGTGAACACACTTCCCGTAACCTGCGGTTTCGATCCGTTCCAGCGCTTCATCGATCAGATTGAGCAACTGGCGATCGTTGTCAGACATCGACACGAGCAGCTCCTTCGTATAAGCATTGGCTGCCATGTCTGCCGGGTCCTGCGTGGCTTCCGCATCACGCTCGCGACTATAAAGTTCGGCGGCCTGTACCTGACCAACCAAACCTTCGCGACGGCCCAACAACTTGTCTCGGAAAACTTTAGTTCGCCTCTTATCCATTATGTATTAATCCTCCACCCTACTTGATATGAATGGTCTGGCCCGATCATTTCTGATACGGCAAACCATGAACGATCGTGTACGCTCGATATAACTGCTCAAATAACAGCACCCGCGCCATCTCGTGCGTTAGCGTCAAGCGTGACAGTGACCATCGCTTATCGACCCTGGTTTTGAAGTCACTCGCAACGCCGTTGGGTCCGCCGACGACAAACGCGACTTCTTTGATCCCGGTACCTTCCCAACCTCGGACGTGTTCAGCCAATTGCTGAGACGTCCATTCCGCCCCGTCCGGATCCAAAAGCACTGTTACGCCGCCGGGACGGAGAGCGTCTGAGATGCGCTGCGTCTCCTTATCGATGCCCGTCTTGTCAGCGCGGCCAATCTCTTTCAATTCAGTCACTTCACAGCGGACAAAATGCGAGAGGCGCTCGGCGTAGTCGTCTATCAGGGCACGCAATCTGGCGTCTCGAGTCTTGCCTGTCCAGATGATCCGCAGACGCATCGCAGTATCCACAGATTACGCAGATTGAAGCCCATAGCGCGCCAGCTTCTCGTAAAGGTTCTTGGTGCTGATTCCGAGTATGCGCGCGCACTCTGCCTTGTTGCCTCCCGTCGCCGCCAGGGTTTGAGCGATGTAAGCCGCTTCTAACTGCGCTAAGCTCTGCGGTCTTGCTTTCCGTTGCTGCGCGCTGACGGCGGCGCTCAATCCGGGCGGCAAGTCCTGAGCTTCGAGCCGTTTTCCTTCTACGACGATCACCGCCCGCTCCACGATGTTCGCGAGCTCACGCGCATTTCCCGGATACTCGTACGCTTCAAGTATCGCCCGCGCCTCCGCCGACACACGCTGAACATTTCGCCCATGCTTCGCCGAGTAGCGTTGCAAAAAATGCTGAATCAGTTTGGAAAGATCATCCCTGCGCTCACGCAAAGGAGGCACCCGAATGCTGATCACGTTCAGACAATAAAAAAGATCTTCTCTAAAACGAACGGCTTTGACCGCAGCATCGAACTCACGCGCTCGGCGAGACTGACCGCCGCGCGCATTCCGGGAGAGCGCGCAAACAGTTCGGTCACGATTCTCTTCTCAAAGAGCTGCTACTGTCCGCACTGAACTCCGCGGGCAGTTCGACCCGTTTAGATTCACGCCACAAACGTTCGAGGTCGTAAAACTTCCGCGCCTTCTGCTCAAACACGTGAACTACAAAATCGCCGTAATCCAAAAGGATCCACTCGGCAGTTTTGTAGCCTTCAACTCGCGCAGCGCTGTGACCTGATTTCTTGAGAGACTCGTAGATTTCGTCAGAGATCGCCTGCACTTGCCGTTCGTTTGCGCCACTGACGATCACGAAGTAATCGGTGAAGCTCGCGATCTCGCGCAAGTCTAAAACTACCGGCTCGATTGCCTTCTTCTCGCTCGCCGCATTAAGTGTCGCCAGCACACGCTCGTCGAGGCTTTCAGCAGTTTCAGGCTGAGCTTTTGAGCGCACGGTCGGTTGCGGATTCAGAGACTGTTCTTTAACTGATGAGTTTTGCTTCATTCAATTCTCGATAAATTCCGTACTTCCTTATGTAATCAAGCACTGGCCCAGGTAAAAAGTTAACTAGCTCCTCCGTGCGACTATCACTGGCAAGACGCCTGATGTTCGTCGCGGAAACATCGTTCATTACAACGTCAGTAAAAAATATGCCCCCTGGAGTGCGGAGGTTTGGCGCCGCTTTGTTATCGACGGCGCCCGATCGAGACCAAAGCGGCGTCCGGTCTCTGCACTCCAGGGAGGATCGCAAATCGACAATACGCGCACTGATCTCACCAACGTCGGTAGCCGCCGGTTCGTATCCCGGTCTGGTAACGACGATGTGGTTCGTCATCGTCAGCAAACGCTCCCACTCACGCCAGGTAGTGATCTCAGACCACGAGTCGGCGCCCATTATGAAAAAGAGCTCAGCATCCAGCTCACGTTGAAAATGCTCGATCGTATCGACCGTGTAGCGCCGGTCGGGAGCATCGAGCTCAAACGTCGAAATCACCAACTCCGGATCGGCCTGCGTCGCCAGGGCGAGCATCGCGTAACGATGTACGGGCTCGGTTACAGGCCGCCCGATCTTGTGCGGCGCCATCTGCGCCGGGACAAAAAGTACTTTCTCAATCTCAAACAACTGTGAAACTCTGCGTGCAACTTCGAGATGACCTACATGGACCGGATCGAACGTCCCTCCATACAATGCTATCCGCCTTTTCGCGCCCATCTCTTACAAAACAAGCTCCACCGTATTCGTGCGGTCGCTCTCCGCATTCAATTCTTGCAACTTCGCCGATACCGCGTTTGCGAGATCACGCACGCCCTCACCAGTCGCGGAGGAGATCGCAAAGAACGGCTTCGCGTCTTTGAGCGCGCTCTGCTTCAGCGACTCCAAACGCTGTGGATCATCGAGCGCATCAATCTTTGTCGCCACTACAAACTGAGGCCTGTTTGCCAGTTCCTGATTGTAAGAAGCCAACTCCCGATTCACCGTTTCATAGTCACTGACCGCCTCGCGGCCCGAGGCCGAAGAAACGTCGACGAGATGCAACAACAACTTCGTGCGCTCGATGTGTCGCAGAAAACGATCGCCGAGTCCCGCTCCAGTGTGTGCGCCTTCGATTAGTCCCGGTATATCGGCGATGACGAACGTGCGAAAGTCTCCGAGATCCACAACACCCAGATGCGGCTCCAACGTGGTGAACGGATAATCCGCGATCTTGGGACGCGCTGCCGACACCGTTGAAATAAATGTCGACTTACCGGCGTTCGGAAAACCCACGAGGCCAACGTCAGCAAGCAACTTCAGTTCGAGTTGCAGCTCGATCTCTTCTCCCTTGCCTCCGCTTTGATGGTAGCGAGGTGCGCGATTAGTCGAAGTCGTGAAGTGTGCGTTTCCAAATCCGCCACGGCCGCCGCGCGCCGCCAGCCAACGATCGCCATCGTGGCTGAGGT
>JBKPJS010000039.1:0-5894 GCA_046730815.1 Acidobacteriota bacterium | reverse complement strand
GTTCGGCTGAGACACTTACCCTCGGGTATCGTTGTGACTTCACGGCAGGAACGCAGTCAACACCGGAATAAGACGTTGTGTCTGGAAAGGCTTCGTAAGAAGATCGAGCAACTGAACTATCGTCCGGCAAAACGTGTCCCGACTCGTATTCCCCGTAGTGCGAAGAACCGGGCCCTTGAAGAAAAAGCACGGCGTTCACAGATCAAGCGATTGCGCGCGAAGCCATCGAGCGATGAGATGTGAAGCGGAGAAGGCCACGGATGAACGCGGATGGATACGGATTTAATCCGTGTCATCCGTGGCTAAATCATCCCTCACTCACTGGGTTTCTCCACGCGTCCACCCAGATGCTTTCCTAAAAACTCTTCCATCGCGCGGTAAAAGTCGAAGCGGTTCTCTTCATTCGCAAAGCCGTGTCCTTCGTTCGCCTTCACGATGTAAGGTACTTCGATCCCGCGTTTCTTCAGGGCCTCGACCATCTGGTCCGACTCCGCCTTGTTTACGCGCGGATCGTTGGCACCCTGCGCAATCAATAACGGGACTTTGATCTTGTCACTCTGGAAAACCGGAGAGGCCGCCGTCAGAAGGTCCTTCTCCTTTTCCGGATGTCCAATCATTTCGTAGAGCATTTCCAGATATGGCTTCCAATACGGCGGAATCGCTTTGAGGAATGTAAACAGGTTTGAGACCCCCACATAGTCAACTCCCACCGCATAAAGATCAGGCGTATAAACGAGCCCCGCGAGGGTTGCATATCCGCCGTAGCTGCCGCCGTAAATGCCAATGCGTTTGGGATCGGCAATGCCTTGCTTGATCAGCCATTGGACACCATCGGTGATGTCGTCCTGCATGGTCTTACCCCATTGTTTGAAGCTGGCCTCCCAAAACTTGCGCCCATATCCGGTCGAGCCGCGGAAATTAACCTGCAACACGGCATAGCCGCGGTTTGCCAGGAATTGAACTTCGGGGTTATACCCCCATTGATCGCGATACCATGGACCACCGTGTGGATTCACGACCACGGGCAGATTGCGAGCAGCCACGCCTTTGGGAAGTGTCAAGTAGCCGTGAATCGTCAAGCCGTCGCGACTCTGGTACTTGATCTGCTTCATTGGAGCCAGGTCCTGATCTTTCAACCATGGACTCACATCGGCGAGCTTGCGGAAGTCTTTCGACTTCAGATCGTAAAAGTAGTAAGCGCCCAGTGAACGATCGGTGAACGTGCGCACGAGGCACTTGTCCTCTTCACGATTACAACCGTTCAGACGCACTTCATAACCCGGCAAACGACGCTCAAGATCCTTTTGCAGATCCGCTCGCTGCTTGTCGATGAAGTAGTACTGTGTTTTGTCTGTCGTATAAGAAACGCCGGTAATCACGCGGCGCTTGCGAGAACTGAGAAGAGTCGTCACGTCCACTTCAGGATGCTCGAATATCTTCTCGAGCTCCTTCTTATTCTCGACGTCGTATTTGACAATCGCAGTCTTGTCGCGACCGATGTTGGTGGCTACATACAACTGCCGGTTATCAGAAGTGAATACTAAAGGTGCGATGGTCTCCCTGAAACTGGTAGTGACGAGCGGCGCAAACTTCTCAGTTTCGGTGTTGCGAAACATCAACGTGCTGTTGACGCCATCCGTGGTTGAGGCGATGCGGAGTTTTCCATCCCAATCAGTGCCCCAGCCGGTGTAGTTGCCGGGATTCTCTGCAATCATCTGCATCTCGCCGGTGTTTACGTTGATACGATAGACATCAAAAACCTGCGGCACGCGCTTATTGAGACCGACCAGAATTTCGTTTTCATTTTGTTCAAGCCGATCGATGATCATGGCGCGAACCTTCTCAAACGGAGTCAGGTCCTTACTATTCGAGCCGTCGATACTGACGGCATAAAGCCGGAAGTTTTCATCGCCACCAGTGTCTTGTATATAGACAATGCGGTTGTCTCCCTTCCAGGCGTATCCGGCGATGTCGCGCGCCTTTGCGCTAGTCACGCGAGTTGCCTGGCCGGTCCCGATCTTCTCGACAAAGATATTGAGGCGGTTCTCCCAGGGCTGCATGAATGCCAGGTACTCGCCATTCGGCGAAAGTGAGTATGCAACCTTCACGGGATTTCGAAAGAAATCCTTCAGCGGAATGAGTGGCGGCAATGCCGCGTTGGTTTGTGCGCTTTTCTGCGCTAAAGATGAAAAGGGAGAGAGTAGTAAGAGCGCTAGTAGCAGTACCGGGGCTTTGGTTTTCATTGACGTCCTCCAGGTTTGAGAGATTGCCGGTGGATGGTTCAGTACGTTGATTGCCGTTAATTGTTTGCGCAACAATCCAAGATTAGTGCTGCACAAGTCTGGCTCAATCAATAGTGACGACGCAAGTCCCTGTCAGGCTTTAGAGTTGACAACCTCTGTTAGAATTTAGTCACGGAAACTCTCCCGTATCTCCCGATAACTATCATTAAGGAGGTGAGAACAGTGAAACGACTGTTAGGTCTCGTTCTGTGTCTATCTATGTTCGGTGCTTCGGCACTTCCCGCGCTCGCGTGCAGGCATCACCGCAGATCACACTCGCGATACGCAAGTCAGTCTAGATATCGGAGAGTTGCTTACAATCGCAATTCCGCGCGGCGACCGTATTACGCCTATGCACCACGACGCTCTTTCTGGGACCGTCATCGAGATAAGCTTACGCTTGCAATCGGCACAGGTGCCGGTGCTGGTGTCGGTGCCCTGGTGGGCGGCCGACGCGGCGCGGCCATCGGCGCGCTTGCTGGATTGGGAGGTTCGGCGTTATACACGTACAAATTGCGCGATCGACATCGTCGCTACTATCGACGCTACTAAGTGCGCCTAACATAACCGCGGCGCAAGTAGGCGAGGAAAGCAGGATGGTTGCGAGCCATGGAATCGAATCGAAGGAGTGGCGAGGACGCCACCGATTTCTCCGAAGGCGGTGAACGCTTCAGAAGAGTTCCTCGGCCAGCGCGACGATGATGCCCGCAGGGCCTCGCATGTAGCAGAGTCTGTACTTGTCCTCGTACTGGACCACCTCGCCGACGAGTTCGGCGCCGTTGGCGCGCAGGCGAGCGACAGTGTCGTCGACACTTTCGACTGTAAACATGACGCTCCGGAGGCCCAGCGTGTTCGGCGGTGCGATCGCCGGTTCGATCTCGACCAGTTTTGGATTGCGAAACTTCGTCAGCTCAAGCCGCCCGTGCCCATCTGGGGTCCGCATCATGACGATGTCGACTTGGACACGTTCGAGCCCGTTGACGCGGTCAACCCACGGGCCCTCGATCGGCATCTCGGCTTCGCGCGTCATGCCGAGCGCGGTGAAAAAAGCGATAGAGGCTGCAAGGTCGTCGACGACGACGCTGACGTGGTCCAATCTCTTGATCGTCATGTCCCTAGTATAACAGAGGCCGCTGCGCGGCCGATCCAGGCCGATGCAAAGGCGCAAAGGAAGCAAAGAAGAATTTAACCGTTCTTTGAGTTTTCCTTTGCGCCGTTGGCGCCTTTGCAGTGAAACTGTCTTTTCGCTGCTTAGCAAAAGCTTCATCAAATGAGAGAAAATGAAACTGTGGACGCCACTCCTTACGTATCCATGAGCTGAATAATCTGAACTGCGTCCGGGAGGAAAAATGCACTTACGAACTGTAATCTTAGCTGTAATTCTAATCAGTGTTACCAAGACGGCTTATGCCGCAGATGATACTGTCCTCCTGGTCCGTTCGCCCACCGTTAACCGCACTCATCTTGTCTTTGTTTATGGTGGTTACTTATGGACCGTACCGCGTGCCGGCGGTGATGCGAGACAACTGACCACAGGCGGTCATGAAGGTCTTCCGATTTTCTCTCCTGATGGAAACTGGATCGCTTTCACCGGGCAGTACGACGGCAACATCGATGTCTTCATCATGCCCGCTCAAGGTGGAGAACCGCGCCGTTTGACGTATCACCCAGGCCCGGACGTCGCCGTTGGTTGGATGCCCAACAGTAGTCGTGTGCTGTTCAGATCTTCGCGCGAGTCGTACGCGGATTTTGCGCGTCTATACACAGTCGGCCTCGAAGGTGGATGGCCGGAAGTATTACCGATGTGGCGAGGCGAGGAAGGGAATTATTCGCCTGACGCTTCTCGCATTGCTTATGTGCCGAACCTTAAATGGCAAACATCGTGGAAGCGTTACAGGGGAGGACAAACCACGCCAGTCTATATTCTCCAGCTAAGCGATCTGAAACTGGAGAAAGTTCCGCGCGAAAATTCCAACGATTCAGAGCCGGTATGGTTCGGCGACAAGGTTTATTTCCTATCAGATAGGAAAGGACCAGTAACGCTGTTCTCCTACGACACTAAGACAAAAACTGTCGCACAGGTGCTCGAGAATAATGGCCTGGATCTGAAGTCACTCTCCGCCGGTCCGGACACATTGGTCTACGAACAGTTCGGCGGGATCTATCTCTGGGATCCGGCAACCGCCAAGTCATCCCAAGTAAACATTCACCTCTCTGGTGATCTGCCCGCCACTCGCCCGCATTACGAAAAGGTCGGAGAGAAAATACAATCGGCGTCGATTTCACCTTCCGGCGCGCGTGCCCTGTTCGAAGCACGTGGCGAAATTCTGACGGTTCCGGCTGAGAAAGGCGATGCGCGAAATCTAACGCGCACTACCACCGTCATGGAACGTGATGCCGCGTGGTCTCGTGACGGGAAATCAGTCGCTTTCTTTTCAGACGAATCCGGTGAATACGCTTTGCACGTCGTCGATCAATCCGGGCTTGGGACAGTGAAGAAAATCAACCTGGGGAGCCCGCCTTCGTTTTTCTATGGTCCAAGATGGTCGCCGGACAACAAGAAGATTGCCTTCACTGACAAGCGACTCAACATTTGGTACGCCGATCTCGAAAAGGGCTCCACTGTAAAGGTTGACACGGATCGCTTCGACGATCCCAGCGTGACGTTGAATGCCGCGTGGTCGCCTGACAGCAAGTGGCTGACGTATTCAAAGTTCCTTGATAGTCACTTGCGCGCGATCTTTGTTTACTCACTCGATACCGGAAAGACATCGCAGATCACCGAAGGTCTGGGCGACGCTCGATACCCGATATTCGATCCAAACGGGAAGCTGCTGTTCTTTACTGCCAGCACGGACGTGGGCCTCTCGTCAGGTTGGTTGGATCTTTCGAGTTACCAGCATCCGGTTTTGCGTAGCGTCTACGCTGCGGTGTTGAAGAAAGACGACAAGTCACCGGTCGAACCTGAGAGCGACGAAGAAAAGACTGAAGAGGAAAAGAAAGCTGACGAACAGAAGAAGGAAACAAAAAAGGATGACGCAGCGGCCAAACCCACTCCGGGAAAGGAAGCAGCCAAGAAGGAAGAGGACAAAAAAGCCGAACCGGTAAAGGTAACAATCGATTTGGACGGTATTAGTCAACGGATTGTGGCCTTGCCGATCAAGCCTGCAAATTTTGTCGCACTCGATACAGGTAAAACAGGCGTCTTGTTTCTGGCCGAGTTTCCCGATGTGCCTCGCTTTGAGCCAATCACTCCCGCAACGATTTCCAAATTTGATCTGAGCACCAGGAAAACGGAACCGTTCCTCGCCGACATCACCGGGTTTACGGTTTCAGCAAACGGAGAAAAGGTGCTTTATAGAAAGGGTCCCTCCTCGTGGTTTATCGTGCCTACAACCGCAGCGCCGAAACCGGGTGATGGTGCTCTCAAGTTGGAAGGCCTTGAAGTTTACGTCGATCCGCGCGCGGAGTGGGCGCAAATGTACCGTGAGGTGTGGCGCATCGAACGCGACTTCTTGTACGACCCTAATCATCATGGCTACGATTTGATAGCGGCTGAGAAGAAGTATGCCTGTCTCTTATACACATCTCCGAGCCCACGAGACCAACGAC
>JBKPJS010000038.1:0-12633 GCA_046730815.1 Acidobacteriota bacterium | reverse complement strand
AGTTGAGCGATGGAATCGCTGTGAAACAGTAGCCACAAAGAAGCACATAAGGCACAAGTAAAATCAAAATGCAAAAGCTTGCTGAAATCTGTGTACGCCGTCCAGTTTTTGCGACGATGCTGATTCTCAGTCTGACCGTCGTCGGGCTGTTCTCGTATAAGTCGCTCGGCGTCGATCTTTTTCCAAAGATCGACTTGCCCACGATCACTGTGACGGTGGTGAACCCAGGCGCTTCGCCGCAAGAGATCGAAACTGAGATCACTGACCAGGTTGAGGGCGCAGTCAACACCATTTCCGGTATTGATGAACTACGCTCGACTTCAGTCGAAGGTGTTTCACAGGTCTTCATCACGTTCCTGCTCGAAAAGAACCCGGACATCGCAGCGCAGGAAGTCAGAAACAAGATCGATCTAATCGTCAACGATCTTCCGGTTACCGCTGAACAGCCGATCGTGCAAAAGCTCGATACCGACGCGGCGCCTGTGGTCCGCATCGCGGTATCGGCGGGTCGTTCGCTGCGCGAAGTTACAGACGTTGCCGACAAGAAGATCAAGCAACAGATCGAGTCGATCAACGGCGTGGGCGACGTGCAAATCGTTGGCGGCCGCCAGCGCGAGATCGAGATTTGGGTCGATCCTGACAAGATGCGCGCCTTCAACGTCACCGTGGCGCAGGTCGCCGACGCGGTGCGCGCACAAAATTTGGAGGTGCCGGGCGGTCGTGTCGACGAAGGCGCGCGCGAGCTGACCGTACGCACGATGGGCCGAATCATCGAGCCATCCGAATTCAACGATCTGGTGGTGGCTAATCGCGGCACATACGCCGTCAAACTCAGCGATATCGGTTACGCGGAAGATGGCGCGGAAGAACCGAGGACGGAAGCGCGTTTGAACGGCCAGCCGGCCGTCACTTTGATCGTTTCCAAGCAATCGGGTCAGAACACCGTCGCCGTTGCCGACGCTGTAAAGCAGCGCCTGTTTGAGATCAGCAAGACCTTGCCGCCGGGTTTCAAAACAGAAGTCGTCGGCGATCAGTCAATCTTCATTAAGGCTTCAATTGAGGCGATTCAAACTCACTTAATCGAAGGCAGTATTTTAGCCGCGATCGTCGTGTTCGTCTTTTTGTGGAGTTTTCGTTCGACCGCGATCGCCGGCATTGCCATTCCGACGTCACTCATCGCAACGTTCGGTCTGATGGCGGCGATGGGCTTCACGTTGAATCAGATCACGATGCTCGCACTGACGTTGATGGTCGGTATCGTAATCGACGACGCGATCGTCGTACTCGAAAACATTTTTCGTCTTATTGAAGAGAAGGGCGTGCCGCCGTTTCAAGCGGCGATTGAAGGCACAAAGGAGATCGGGCTGGCCGTCATGGCCACGACGCTGTCTCTTCTCGCGGTATTCCTGCCCGTGGGTTTCATGGGTGGAATCGTCGGCCGGTTCATGTCGTCGTTCGGTCTGACGGCGTCGTTTGCTATCGCGGTGTCGCTGCTGGTGTCGTTTACGCTGACTCCGATGTTAGCAGCGCGATTAATCAAACGCAGCGACGATGCAAAGGAACGCGCTCTTGAGAAGCACACCGAACCCGCGGATCACGGTTCGAAAGAATCGCGCTTTTATCGTCCAATCGATCGCACTTACACGGTGTTGTTGACATGGTCCATGAGACATCGCTGGGCCATCGTACTCGCCTGCGTGATCGTTATCGTGAGCATTGTTCCGCTCTTCATGTTGGTCGGAAAAAACTTCCTGCCGGTGGACGATCAGGCGCAGTTTGAGATCAACGTGCGCGCGCCGGAAGGCTTTTCGCTCCCGGCCACTTCGACACTGGCTGAACGCATTGCGGTGGACCTGCGCAAGCTGCCTGGCGTGACTGACACGCTGACGACGATCGGCGGTGGCCAGCAGGAACAGGTCAACGTCGCTTCAATCTACGTAAAGATGACGCCCATCGAGGAACGAAAGGTTACACAACAACAGGTCATGGTCCGGGCGCGCAACGAAGTCCTTGGGAAGTACTTAAAACTCTATCCGGGACAGTTGCGCACGAGCGTGCAGCAGGTTGCCGCAATTTCAGGCGGCGGATTTCGCAACGCTGATATTCAGTACGTCATTGGCGGTCCGGACCTGAACAAACTCACCCAGTACTCAGACGCGCTGCTCGCGAAGATGAAGACTCTTCCCGACGTTGTCGACGCCGACTCGACGCTGATCAGCGGCAAGCCTGAATTGCGTGTGGTGATCGATCGCGCGCGTGCAGCAGATTTGGGTGTGAGAGTTGGTGACATTGCGCAGGCGCTCAACTCGCTCGTCGCTGGTCAGAAAGTATCGACGTTCAATGCGGGCACGGACCAGTACGACGTGCGCGTGCGTGCGGTGGGACAGTTTCGCACAAGCGTCGAGGGCTTGAAGCGCATGATCGTGTCGTCGACGAAAGTTGGTTGGGTAAGTCTCGATAACCTGGTACGCGTAGATGAAGGGACCGGCCCTGCTGCGATCGATCGTTTGAACCGGCGGCGACAGGTGACGTTGTTGGCCAACATACGACCAGGTGGCTCGCAGGCAACGGTTATCCAGAAGATGAATGAGTTTGCGAGCGAGATCAAAATCGATCCCGCGTATTCGACTGGATTGGCTGGCCGCTCGAAGGAGCTTGGACGCGCCGGCTACTACTTCGGCCTCGCGTTCATGTTGTCGTTCGTTTTTATGTACATGGTGCTGGCGGCGCAGTTTGAATCGTTTATCCATCCGGTGACGATTTTGCTGACGCTTCCGCTGGCGATTCCGTTTGGCATTCTCTCATTGCTGATGACGGGCCAGACGGTGAACATTTTTTCCGGACTCGGGCTGCTACTCCTGTTCGGTGTGGTCAAGAAGAACGCAATCTTACAGATCGATCACACGAACCAGTTGCGCGCGCGTGGCATGGAACGCTTCGAGGCGATCATTCGCGCGAATCGAGATCGATTGCGTCCGATCCTGATGACGACGATCGCGCTCGTAGCAGGCATGTTGCCGTTGACGATCTCGACTGGTCCAGGTTCAGGCACAAACAGATCCATCGGCGTGCTGGTGGTGGGCGGCCAGACGCTCTGTTTGCTGTTAACGCTGCTGGCGGTGCCGGTCTTTTATTCACTCTTCGACGATCTGGCGAGGAGCCGTGTTTGGGGCCGGATAAGAGTGGGAGTCGATGGAGCTTTTGGACGTGTGCGTCGCAGAGCAGCGAGCGCCGCGACATCGTTGATTTCAAAGCAATAGGTCCATCCGCAGATTACACAGATTTTTTCTGTGTATATCTGCGTAATCTGTGGATGTCAAAGTAAGGAATACCAATGCACAAGAGTATTTTGCTGTTAATGGTTTTAGCGCTAGGCACGAGTTCGGCTGTCGCGCAGGACGTGCAGCAACTGCAAGTGCCGCCGGTTGCGCCTGATTTTCGCGCGCCGCAAAAACCATTGCCGGACCTGAACCGGATTGGCGTGGACATGAACCAGCAGCGCCCGCTGTCGTTGCGCGATGCGTTGTCGATGGCTTTGGAAAACAACAAAGACATCGAAGTAGCTCGTGAGAATGTAAGAATCGCGGAGTTTGATCTACTCGGCGCGAAGGGTGTTTACGATCCGCGCTTCACGACTACGGCGTTTTACGAACGCGCTGAGAGCCCGATCTCGAGTTTTTTGAGCGGTGGCCAGAACGGTTCTGTTATTCAGAGCGATTACACCGGAACAGCGCGACTCGAAGGTCAGTCGCCATTCCTGGGCGGCAATTATCGTCTGGATTTCTCGTCAGTAAAGTTGAACACCAACAACCAGTTCACTGCCCTGAACCCGCAGTATCCGACTACGTTGGTGTTCAGTTACACGCAACCACTAATGCGCGGACTGAAGTTCGATAACAGCCGCAGGCAGATTGAAATTGCCAGAAAGAATCTCTCTTTAACTGACGCGCAGTTTCGCCAGCGCGCGATCGACACGATAACGAATGTCCAGCGTGCTTACTGGGACCTTGTGTTCTCGCTGCGCAGTCTTCAGGTGCAACGCGATGCGGTCAGCGTTGCGCGCACGCAGCTCGCACATAACAAGCGCCTGGTCCAGGAAGGCCAACTTGCGCCGATCGACGTCGTCGCCGCCGAGGCGCAGATCTCAACTTATGAACAAGGGGTGTTCAGCGCGCTCGAAGGTGTTTCACGCGCTGAGAACAATCTGAAGAACCTGATTGCCCAGAATCAGAAAGCGCCGATTTGGACTGAGTCGCTGGTGCCGAGTGATCCCGTTGATCTCGCGGTGCCTGACATTTCGCTTCCTGACGCCTTGAAGACCGCGATGGAGAACCGGCCGGAGCTACAGCAGTCGAATGTGCTGCGCGAGATTAATCAGATCGATCAGCGGTACTACAAAGATCAAACGAAGCCGGGAATCGATCTGGTGGGAACATACGGCCTCACCGGTCTCGCTGGTTCGGTCAGCACCGCTGGTGTGAATCCGTTTACTGCTTCGAGTTTGCAGGTGCGGCAGCGCGTCGATGAACTCTCAGTGCTCGCGGGACTGGAGCCGTTGCCCATTGTGCCGCCGCAGACGTTCTCGCCCGACTTACTTGGCGGCTATGGCCAATCGTTGCAGAACCTGCTGGCAAACCGTTACAGCAATTTCAAAGTCGGAGTGCAGATCAGTTTGCCGTTGCGCAATCGCACCGCCGAAGCGCAGCTAGGTCGTTCGCTGGTTGAAGGTGAGCGAATCGGAACTCAACGCGAACAACTCGAGCAAACGATTCAGGTTGACGTTCGTAACGCATTGCAGGCGATGCGCAGCTCTGAGGCGCGTGTGCGTGCGGCAGTGGCGACGCGTGAAGCGAACGAGCAGCAGTTTGCGAGTGAGCAAAGAAAACTGGACGCGGGACAGTCAACGGTATTTCTCGTGTTGGAACGGCAGACGGCGCTGACTGAGGCTCGCGGGCGTGAGTTGCAGGCGCAGACTGATCTGAACAAGGCAATTGCGG
Source organism: Acidobacteriota bacterium (assembly GCA_046730815.1). Lineage (GTDB taxonomy): Bacteria > Acidobacteriota > Blastocatellia > Pyrinomonadales > Pyrinomonadaceae > PSRF01. Next base: position 7,636 of record JBKPJS010000038.1, on the reverse strand, counting down.
ATCTACAACGCGCCACCGGCAATGCCTTGCGAGTGAACAGCATCGTCGTCCGAAGCCACTAAGAAGCATCGGCCACAAAGAAGCACAAAAGGCACAAACGATTTGAAGAATTAAACGGATCAGTTTCAATTTCAACCGGAAAGCACAAAAAGGGACGACCGATTGAAGAGTTGAACGGATCAATTTCAATTGTGCTTTTTGTGCCTTTTAGTGGCTAAAATAGTGAACATGGCTAATCCACTTATCGAAACGTGGCAAATTCACGATCGCATTAATCTCTACCTGCTGGATGCTGTCGATCCGGCGTCACTGGACAGTCACTCCGCTTCCAAGGGTAGAAGTGTCGGTGAACAGTTTGCTCACATTCACAACGTGCGTTTGATGTGGCTCAAAGCCTCTGCGCCGGATCTGCTGAAGGGCCTTGCGAAGATTGAAGCCGAACAGGCCGGCGACAAGAAGCTGTTGCGCAAGTCGTTGATTGATTCCGGCAGTGCGATTGGCAATCTGCTCGCGAAGAGCCTGGAGGCGGACGGAAAAGTAAAAGGCTTCAAGCCGCATGCGGCGGCGTTTCTCGGTTATCTAATCTCGCACGAGTCGCACCATCGCGGCCAGATTGCGCTGACTTTGAAGCAGGCTGGTAAGCCGTTGGATAAGAAAATTGGCTTCGGAATGTGGGAATGGGGTGTGAGGTAGTTAAAAGATAAGTTCCACGACCTTGAACGTGGCGTACAGACCGAGCATACCTCCGATAACAGCGAACAAATACCACACCGGCAACTTAGCTCGACAGGCTGGACAACGAGTACGCGTCGAGGTCACGACTCTTTCGCAGTTACGACATTTCATCGATTCTTTTCACCGCCTTTGCGTGAAACTTACTTAAATTTCACATTGGTCCATAACGGCCAATGATCGGAAACCTCAACTTTTCGATCGATACCAAAACTAGCAGCTTCTAGTCCTCTTAGCCAAACCCAATCCAATCTGAGTTCGATGGGCACAAACAGAACACGACGCCTGAAGGTTGTCTGATTTCCAAATGGCGTCTTCAGGCCCGCATCCGAAAACAGTTTGGCGGTCTTGCGCTCTGCATTAGCCTCCCAGGTATTCAGATCACCCATGACAATCGCCGGCATGTGTGCTGGATATTGAGCGAGGTCGTCAAGCACCGCTTTGTACTGCTCCAACTTTTTATCGAACCCCAGCCTGGTCTCAGCATGGGCCGAATAAATGCGCCAGTGGTGCTTGTCGATCTCGACGGTTGCGCCGAGCGCGACGCGGCGTTTCTTATTTGGACCTTCGTGCGGCAAGACGATGCGATGCACGTCGGACAAAGGATACACACTCAGAATCGCAACACCGGTTTCTTCTTCGTCACCGGGTTTCGCGGCCGGCGGCGCTGCCCACGCGTAGTGCAATCCTAATTCGTCTGCAATCATCTTAGCGGTGTTGCAGTTCCCGCTGCGTTTCTTCTGTCGATCGACTTCCTGGAGTCCGAGGATGGAGGCCCCGCCAATCTCAGGATCTTCCTTGAAGAATTTTATGAGACGCTTGAGATCGTCGCCGCTGCGCCAGCGGATGTTGTAAGACACGATCTTGATCTCGCTTGCGGCGGCAGTGGGTTTTCGTAGTGTCTGACCTTTTCCGGATTCAAGTAACGGCTCGTCCGCCGGCGTGTGTAATAAAAACAGTAAGATCAGTAGTGCTCTTATCATTGACCTAGATCTCCAACCGCAGGCCGTCTTTTGCTTCGATTGTTTCACCGGGCCAGAGCGAGCGAGCCTCGGCGGCAAGATCCACGTTGTCCCACTCCGGATAAAGATGGGTCAACACAACTTTCGCCGGCTCGCACTCCTGGGCCACACGCATTGCGTCCGCGAGCTCGAGGTGCTTCGAAACGGGTTTATTTCTCCTGAAAGAACATTCCATCAGTAGCAAGGCAACCTCTCTTGCGAAGGGAGCTAAATCTTCCGAGAAACCGGTGTCAGAAGTATAAACAAACAATTTCGAGTCATCGACTTTCAATCGAAGGGCCAAACTCTCTTTCGTATGTGGAGTTGAGAGAGTTGTCGCGGCGACGTTCGGCAAAATGTCAAACTCCGCGTTTGCTGCAACCTCGACAATCTCGACCTTGAATCGTTGCTCGAGCAAACCATAGTTGTTCGAATCGTTCACGGCGTCGATAAGTTTGCGCAAGCCATCTGGACCAAAGATTCGCAATGGCTTGGTCCGGTCCTGCGTTTGTGGCGCCCACTTCAAACTAAAAAGAAAAGGTGTCAGGCCGCCGACGTGATCGAGATGAAGATGGCTGATCCAGATCGCGTCGAGATTGGACCAGTCAAGACCTTCCTGCGCCATGCGGCGAGGCGCGTCCGCGCTTACATCGAGCAGGAGTGTGCCACTCGTGGTTTCAAGCCAGTGCCCAGCGGAAGCGCGTTCAGGATGCGGCACGGAAGTACCCGAACCCAGGATCGTTAGTTTCATGCGTGTATTTTAAGCTAAACTTTGGTCATGAGTCCGGTCGAGACGCAACTTGATGTCCTTGCAGTTTTTTCGCATCCCGATGACGCGGAGCTGTCGGTCGCCGGAACACTTCTCAAATTGAAATCGCTTGGCTATCGCACGGGGGTTTGCGATCTCACGCGCGGCGAAATGGGAACTCGCGGTACACCCGAGATTCGCGCGAAGGAAGCACTCGATGCCGCGCGCATCATGAAACTCGACGCGCGCCTGAATCTCGATCAGCCCGACGGACACGTTTGGCCTTCCGAGACTGCGCGCACCGCCTTCGTACGAGTGCTTCGCACGCACAAACCGAAGGTGCTGCTGACTACGCATGAGGACGATCCGCACCCGGATCACGCGAACACGTCGATCATCGTCAGACAAGCGGCGCGGTTGGCGACGATGAGACGTTACGACGAAGAGTCGGGATTAACGCCTGTGCCGATGCCTGCGATCATGCATTCGCTTTTTTCGAGGCGCATTGTGCCGTCGTTCGTCGTCGACGTGTCTGACTTTGTAGATGAGAAGATGAGCGCAATCAGGGCCTACGCGTCGCAGTTTTACAAAGCTGACTCGAACGAGCCGGCGACAAGAATCAGCAAGAGCGGTTTTTTACAGGAGATAGAACTGCGAATGCGATACTTCGGATCGTTGATTGGAGTGCTGGCAGGCGAGCCATTCTACGTGCGTGAGGCGTTGAATGTTGAAGATCCGCTGGCGCTGTTGACGCGGCCAATGAATATTTACTCATAAAGCAAGCCGCAGATGAACGCGGATCTACGCAGATTAATCCGCGTTCATCTGCGTCGCGGTTCGAGGATCGCTCGTGCGATCGCGATCGTGGCTACAGCGCGTGGCCCTTCCGCCTGAAAACCTCGCGCCAGTTCGACGGCTCGATCGTAGTCCTGCTCCGCCAGGTCCCTGAAGATTCCTTCCAGATCAAACTCGGGAACGTCGTTGGTGTTAATGGACGAATGACCCTTGCTTTGAAACTTCAAAATTATCTCGCCATCTTCGCCGGTAAATCCTTCCGCAGAGTTGGCCGCTTTCACTGCGTCAAAGGTCGCATCCCAAACACGCGCCGCGTCAACGACTTTGAGTGCATTAGCAACCGGAATCAGTGCTCGTGGGAGCGCGGGATCCGACACTTCAATGCGACGCGCTTCATTCGCGGCTTCTTCGACGATTTCGAGTGCCTTCTCCCGATCGGTCTTGGCAAGAATCTTGGCACACTCCGTTAGTACCCAGACTTTTTGAATTTGCGTAAACTCACCCTTATGGACCAGTTCCAAGGCTTGATCGGTGAGTTTCTTTTTCACGGCGTTCGACGCGAGCGAGCCGTCGATATAAGCTTGCGCTTGTTTGCGTGTCTCCGAGTCTTCCACCTTGCTGACGAAGTCGCGTGCTTTCATGTCGCCTTTGTTCGCCGCCATGAACGCCAACTGGATGTAGAGTGAGTCGCGTTCGGCGGAAGTCTTTGCGCGCTCGATTCGATCGAGCAACGTCTGCTCTTGATCCGCAGCCGGTCTCTCCGGCTTCAAGCCTCTACTGATCGACTCTTCGTCGCGGTTTCGTGCACCTTCTGAAGCAACTGCATTCAACGCATTCAAGTGTCCGCGTAGAGATTCCACCATCTGAGCCGGCGCTGATTCTTCAAAGAAGGGCAACAGACGTTTTATGACCAGGTATTTTCCGTCCAAGCCTAACGTGCTCTGATCCTGCTGGCCCGGAGGCGGCAACGGTCGAAGCAGAATTGCGCTTGCTGTTTGGAAAAATGCTGCGCGCAATTCGGGTGACACTGAAGCAGGGATGATTTTCGAGGCCATCTGCGAAGTAGACATGCCATTGGCGGTGAACGTTACGAACAGATGAGGTGTGAAGATGTACGATGAAAGCAACGAGACTGTATTCGCGTCAGCTTGCGGGTTGTTGGCTGAGCTGGCAAGCAGGGCGGAATAACGAGAGTCGGCCGCATCTGGATTCTTTTCACGAAGAGTTGAAAGAAAGTTAAGGCCTTCCATGCTGACGACAGTCAGTGCCGGTGCAGCAAACTGAAGCGCGTGCTCGGTGTCGCCGGAGTCAAGTAGCTCTTTAGCTACGGCCAAACGCTGGACCATAGCGTCCTGCAAACGGCCAGGCTTCAGGTTCGCAGTCGCAGTCGAATTTGCGGCTTCGAGCTTTTGCAGTCTCAGCTTCTCAAGAAACTCTTCGCCGAGCACGCGATCATGCCGTGCGGCAAGTCGCAAGACTTCACGCCGGAGATTGAGTGGTAAGTTGATCGCATAACCGCCGCCCGTTCGAGTTTTCTGTTCGCGGATCTCTTCCTGAACTTTCTTGTCACTTTCCTGATCGGCAGTCTCAGCAGCTTCCCACGCCTTGCGAAACAACAGTCGACCTTGTTCCGTATCGACTTGCCAGAGCGCGTCTGCTATTCGCGCGAGCGATCTGGCGCGGAGTGTTTGATCGTGGAACGTGCGTGCGTCGCTCGAGAGTGAGACGAGCAACGAGCGCGCTTTTGCACGGCGTTCTTTCAGTTCCAAATCTGCTTCGGTTGTCGCAGCAGATTTGGTAACGGCAGTTTTCGCAGGCGCCGGTTGTTTGGACTCGTTCGACTGCGCATGTGAAATCGCTACACATGAGAACAAACATAAAAGAGGAATTATTTGCTTCATTGTCTAGCTCCGAACTTGGGTCTTTGTAGGGGCGGCCCTCCGTGGCCGCCCGTCCCGGCCAAGGCAACCTACGGGCGCCCACGGAGGGCCCCTACAATCAATTCCCGGCCGATGAATCTTTTCGCTTCTCGAGAACTGAACGCGCGATCGCCAGTGTTGCTACAGCTCGCGGAGCTTCTCCGGTGAATGTTTTTGCGAGCTGGATCGCTCGAAACAGATCGGCGCGTGCAAGATGCCGGAAAACAGCAAGCAAGTCAAAATCCTCGGCAGTGGCATTCGTCACCACTACCATGAACTTCGTTTGCAGTCGTGCAGAAATGCGGCTGTCTTCGCCTGTAAAAGCCTCAGCACCGTTTGCTGCTTTCACGACTTCGCTGAGGGTTTCCCACGCGCGAACGCGATCGATCTCTCCCAAACCTACTGCCACCGCAGTCAGTGCCCGCGCTCGATCCGGATCGCTGCCACTGATGCGACGACTTTCAGCGAGCGCTTCTTCGAGCAGGTCGGTAGCTCGTGAGCGCTCGGCAGCCATCACTAACTTCGCGGCGCTGGTCAGGGCCCAAACTTTCTGAATGCTCGTCAGGTCGCCAGTCTTGACCATGCGAACTGCTTCGTCAGCATTCTTGTTTCGAATGGCAGCCTGCGCGAGTTGAAAGTCGGTATAGGCCTTCACGCTCTTTCGCATCTCGGTGTTCTCGATCTTATCGACGAGATCTCTCGCGCGTGGATCACCAGACTCAATCAGCGCGACTGCATAGTCAGCGTAGATCGCATCGCGATCTTCCGATTTAGTTGCACGGTCAAGACGTTCTTGCATGCGCTGGTAAGGATCGCCCTCTGACGACTCGGGCTGAATTCCGACAGTGACTGCGCGATTCGGACCTTGCTGAAAACCGCTGGGCACGTACGAGGCAAGCGCAGTCATTTGCGTTCGCAAACCCGGCGCAAGGTCCGCAGCGTATTGTTCGAAGAGCGGAAGCAGTCGCTTGATGATCAAATACTTTCCAGTTTGACCTGACGTGGTGCGATCCTGATCGGGCGCCGGCAGAGGTTGCATCAGGATCTGGAATGCGACTTGGAAAAAATTGTTGCGCAAGGCCGGATCAACGGTCAGTGGAGGAGTCGGGCCTCTTTGCCGGCTTTGGTTAGCCCCACCATTGCGTTCAAACGTGACATATAAAAACGGCGTGAAGAGATACGACGACAATCCGGAGACTGTATTCGCGTCGGAGTTTGGATCGCGAGCCGCTCGCGCGAGCAAGGTTGTGTACGCAACATCGGCAGCCTGTGCGTCCTTCTCGTGCAGAGCGGAGAGAAAAAAGATGGAGTCGGCGTTTACCGAATCGAGCGCCGGAGCGGCAAACTCAAGCGCACGTTGCACCTCACCATCCTCGATAAGCCTGCGCGCGAGTTGCAAACGTTGCGAAGCACCGAGGCGATTGCCTGAGTTACGGCGTTGATCCGCGGCGGCGTCCGCGCGTGTCTTCTCGGCTGCTTCGTCAAGCGCTTTGAGAAACTCTTCGCCGAGTTTGCGATCGCGCTTTGCTACGAGACGCAGAACCTCGCTGCGCAAGTCCGGCCCGCCGCGGACGACGACTGGTTCACCTCCGGCCTCCAGTTTTTTGATTTCTTCTGCGCGTTTTCGCGCTGATTCAGCGTCCACGATCTCAGCGGCTTCCCATGCGCGTCGAAAAAGCTCACGAGCGCGATCAGGATCTGTGTCCCACAAGACGTCTGCGGCGCGGGCCTGGACACGGGCCCGGCGTGTCTGGTCTTTGAAAGTGCGCGCCTCGTCGGAGAGGCTGGTGACGAGAGAAATCGCGATGGTGCGTTGTTGTGCGGCGTCTGCGTCGGCCTCTTCGGTATTTGTTTTAGTTTTCTTCGTTTGAGCAGACAGACTAAGGCAGAGAATCAGCGTCAATGCGAAAACGCGCAGAGGGAAAGGCATAGATCACTCCTGTTGAACGGCAACGCAGGATGGGAATAGCCGGACAGTTCACACGTTGAGGAAACGATTCGGTTCCAGAAAAAAGGTAGTGTCCTAATCTGAGATTCAGAATTTATTTTTCAGGGCTTGTTTCACGGAGAGCCTTTTTGCGCGGGTGCCCGACGAAAATAACTGCTATGCCATTCGGCACATCAAAACTCTGCCCTCCTGTGCAGGGAATGCTCGCGCACTGTAGCACCTCTATGAGCCTCGCTGCCGGAGTGCCGTTGTTAATGCTATTCGCCAGCACGGTAATCCCCATAAAAGGAAACATGCCGGAACTAGCCGCTTTAGGGGAGGGAAACGTCGATAGTCCGTGCATGTGTAGGTCGTTTGCCAAGTCAAACATGTCACGGTCGTTTGCTGGATACCAAATTTCAACCGGAGCGCCGATTGACATCTTACTTAAGCATGTTGACAAGGCCATGCCTTGCTCGTTGGTTAGCCGTAAGGGAGTAAGGCGTTCTTGGAG
>JBKPJS010000037.1:0-3899 GCA_046730815.1 Acidobacteriota bacterium | reverse complement strand
GGAAGCTGAAACCGAGCCAAACTCATACCCGTTCACGATCAAAGTGCCGAGCGAAAGCTTTCCATTCACGTTTGGCGAACTCAGAGGCCCACGTATGTTTCCATTGAACGCGAGCTGGCCTCCGAGTTCGACTCCACGCATCTGCTCTTCAAGTTCCGGCAAGAGTCCGGAGGAAATGAGAATGGCTTGCAGCTCGGCGGCGTCAGAGGAAGTCAGGTCGACTTGCAGATTGGAATCGTTCTCGAAAGAAAACTGCCCCGTAGCATTCAAACGGGTCGCGGGCGTTTGCAGGTTCACCTGTTGAATATCAAACGTGCCTCGATTGGCCCGCATCGCTACTTCACCATTGATGGGAATCCTGTCTCCACTCGTGTCACCTGCTTCGGCGGACAATCGCGTGGTCACTGTGCCTGAAGCCAGTTTGAACTCAGTACCCGGAAACGTCAGGTCAACTCTGCCGGTCGCGCGGCCTGCAAGCGGGACAGCGCTGCCGGCCAGAGCAGTCAGTGGTCCGGCGATATCGAGATCGTTAAAGTCAGCCTTTACTTGAGACGTGCCGCCCTTTCCGATCGCAACGCGCGCATTTCCACTTGCGCGTCCTTTGAAAACGTCAGCCGTGAAGTTGTTGAATTGAATCTCGCGATTGGTCGCAACGACATTGGCACGCGCCTGCCCCATGTTCATCTGGCCCAACACACCACCGCCAATGCTCAGATCGGCAGTCGCGCGATAGCTGCCGGAAGGTTCGACGACAAATACAGGTTTCGCGAGTTTGACGTTCTCAGCCTGGCCATCTGCAAGCTTCACCGTCCCGGCATCGATGTCCGCCGTTGAGCCTTCGATTCGCCTGTTGCGGACAGACAAACGAACACCGGCTATGTTAAGACTTCCGATCTCCGCGCCTGCTGCACTCGTTGCGCCAACCTGAACATTCTTCACGACAACACTCGTAACCCCATCACGATCCACCACGTCCACGTTGTTAGCCGTGACTCCTTTGACCGTCGCGCCTGAAGCTGAAACTGTTCCAGCCTTGACGTTTGCGACTGTGGCTGTCGTGACGTTGTTCTCGCTGCGCACTTGCAGGTTTGAAGCAGTGATGCCGTTCACTTTGGCGCCAGAGGCGCTAAGAGCGTTCGCACTAAACTGACTTGACTGCGCAGTCAGCACACCATTGTTCATCTCCGCACGCGCGTCGTGAAGAATTAGGCCGGTCAGCGTCGTTCCATAACTCTTTTCGGCTACTGCGCGTAATTCGCCTACCCAACGGAAATTAGTTCCGGTGCCCATCACGTTGCCCGCCAGTTGCAAAGAATCGATTCGAAAGTCGCCGGCGTTGAGGAGATCGGCAACCGCCTTGCCGTTGATCTCGTAAGTCTTGCCTTGCACGGAACCGCTCGCGCTTACATTGAGTCCCTGCAAACGCACTCCGTCTGCCGCCAATGCGTCGGACTTAATCTCGCCGTTTATTTTGAACTGGTCTCCCTCACCCGTGACGGTGCCTGTAAAATTCCCGGCGCCGCGCAAAGCAGTGCCCGACTGCAACGTGTCGGAGAGTTGAGTGAGGTCAACGGTCGACGTGACGTTCATCTGATAGCGCAGTGCCCGCCAATCGTCCATGACGCCACTTAAGCGCGCCTCCGCAACCGGTGATTTCAAGAACAGATCTTGAATCTCTGCTCTTTCCTGGGTTACACGCGCGCGCGCCTGAACTTCGATATCGTTGAAGGCTCGGCCGTCGTAAGTAAAAGTGGAATTCGAAAACGTCAGCAAAACGCTGTTCATGCGACTTGTCGCCGGAGCACTCAGGTCGTCTGGCCGGACAGTCAATTGGACGTTTCGCGCTTCGCCGGAGATGTCGTGGCGGGCGTCGCCGTAATGGACGACGCTATTTTTGATTTCGACGTTGGCAGTTGAGTAAGCGAAAAGGATGCGCCGGTTTGGTTCGGGCGGAGGAATGTGAATGTTGCGAAAATTCGAGCGGCCCTGGTCATCAAACGTAACCCACCCCTCAAATCCCTCGATCTTCAGATCCTGGAGATTGATGTTGCGCTGCAAGTTCAACGCGTAGAGATCTTCGATCCTGATCGTCGCGAGGAGACGATCGATTTTTCCGAGTTTATCGCCCGTCTGTGAATCGTAGAGTTCGACGCCATTCATCTCCACGGTCTGAGGTGGAAACGTGGCATGGAAGTCTCTAATCTCCGCGCGTATTCCGTAGTTTGCGAAGGTTTGTTTGATCTGGCTCGCCACGTAGCGGTCCACGAAACCCAGGCGGTAGAGAAAGAGGACGAGCAGGATCACTATCAGCGCAACCGCAGCCGCGATCATGGTCGCGAGAACAGCATGCCGCCGAGTGAAGTAACCCCAACGTTTTGTTATAGCAGGCTTCTTCTCCACACTCATAACCTACAGTCGCCGCGCGAACTCCGGAAACTCTGAATTCTAGAGGGAGAGACCGAAAGGGCCATCAAGAGGCACAGAAATCGGCTTCGTGTGCCCTTGATGGTAGTTCTCATTTAGGTTTCTCGGCAACACCCGGCTGGTCCTTCAGAGACGCAGGCTCGCCCAGCGGAACATTGCCGACAACTGAGAGCTCGAAACCTTCAAGCGCTGCTACTTTGGGGGGATGATTCGAAAGAAGTAGTATGTTACGCAAGCCGAGGTCATGGAGAATTTGCGCTCCAACGCCGTAATCGCGATCGACTCCGTAACCCGTTTCCAAACTTGCGTCCCGTTTACTAATTCCACTCTGCTGCATGATGTTGTAAGTGCGTAATTGGTTGACTAGATCCAAACTGTGCTCGCGCTGGCGCAGGTACAACACGACACCACGCGCCTCGGCGGCGATCTTTTCGAGCGCCGTGTGAAGCTGGAAGCCGGTGTCGTCGATCAACGAGCCAAACATGTCGCAGGTGACGTTCTCCGTGTGAACGCGAACCAGCACGGGTTCCTCAGTCCTCACGTTGCCCATTACCATCGCCAGGTGCACGTCGCCGTTGATCACGTTCTCGTATGCAATCGCGCGGAATCGACCGTAGACAGTGGGTAGATCAGTTTCGACCACCCGCCGCACGAGCATTTCCTTGCTGATGCGATATCGCACGAGGTCAGCCACGCTAATCATCTTCAGATTATGTTGCGCGGCAAACGCCTCGAGCTGAGGCATGCGCGCCATCGTTCCGTCTTCGTTCATCACCTCGCAAATCACACCGGCCGGATAGAGGCCTGCGATGCGTGCGATATCGACGCTCGCCTCCGTCTGTCCAGGACGGACCATGACGCCACCGTTCTTTGCGCGCAAAGGGAAGACATGGCCTGGCCGCGCCAAGTCCTGCGGCCGCGCTTTTGAATCGACTGCGGCCAAAATGGTGGTGGCCCGATCCGCGGCTGAGATTCCGGTAGTGATGCCGCGACGGGCGTCGATGGAAACGGTGAAGGCCGTACCCAGAAAGGACGTGTTCTCTGCAACCTGCGTGGTCAGGTGAAGCTCGTCGCAACGCTCCTCGGTCAGCGGCAAGCAGATCAAGCCCCGAGCGTGCCGGGCCATAAAATTAATAATCTCAGGCGTGATCTTCTCGGCAGCGCAAACGAGATCGCCCTCATTCTCGCGATCTTCGTCGTCAACGATGATGATCATCCGGCCGTCTCGGATGTCGGCAACGGCCTCGTCGATGGTCGCTATAGCCACGGACGCATGTTAACCCAAAAGGTCAACAGCGGAAAGGCAATCCACAGATTACACAGATGATTTGTATGGCTCTGTGTAATCTGTGGATGGTCTTTATTCTCTATTGGCGAGTAGTCTTTCCACGTACTTCCCGATGACGTCGACTTCGAGATTAACGTCGTCGCCGGGTTTCAGATGAGACAAATTCGTGACTTCCCAGGTCTTGGGG
>JBKPJS010000036.1:0-7586 GCA_046730815.1 Acidobacteriota bacterium | reverse complement strand
TTGTTATCGGGCGCCTGGGCCACCATGTTCGACATCAAGAATGTCGCCTGGTTGATAGGAATAGAGGTTTCTTTATCACGATCCGCATTTGGTGTCATGTGGCCGCGATCGAAACCGCTGCCCGCAAAGTCAGTCGCCTGCACGCGATACCAGGTCGGCAAAACAGCCGGATCCGGTCTGAAGCTATCGACGCGCACGAGATTGCCCACCCATTCATCGGTGAGGTGCCAGCTCACCCAATTCGGCGAGCCGCGATCTCTGTTGTAAGAGAGACTGAACTCGGGCTTCTCCATCAGGTAGTTGTTCGGCTGATTGACATCAGCGGTCGCGCCATTCGGATTACCCATTGTCAGGTGAACACTGGGCGGATACGGCGGCGCCGTGCCGGTCGAGACGGTGAACGTCGCCACGTAATTCGCGGAGAGCGTGTCAGTGTTTGGACCACTGTCGTCTGTATCCGTATCGTGAATCTGGTCTTTGAAAACTGTGACTGTACATTGCTCGCCGGCCAGGAAGTTCACATTGGGTGTGACGACGTACACCTTGCCGCCACCCGCGACAGTTGCATCGTTGTGGAGTCCGGTTGAGGCGCAGTTGATATTGAACCAGGGGTCTACCACGTTGACTGGCTCAGTGAAGTTAACTGTGAAACTCGCGTCACGTGGAGCATTGCTGCCGTTGTTGCGCGGGTCGCTACCGAAAACAGCGGGACCAATCTCGACGATTGGCGCCGTTCGTCTCGGGTTTGGCACTCCCGTGACGAAGTCAGCGGAATTGTTATCACTATCAGTAGCCCCGTTATTCCTCCGCAGAATCGAACTCGTATTGCTGGGCGCAGGAGCGTTTGCAGTCTCAGCGCAGTCTGCGCTTGCGCCATATCCGACAAAGTCGACTATGTCGCCATCGCCAAGCGGGCAATTGCCCACCAGTGGATCGAAGTTGCTAACGAGCGAAACCTTGCCGGTTGTGCCACTCATGTTGATGTCGCCCACGATATTCGCAGCAGGCAACGGCGAGCCGGTAGCACCGCCCGCGAGTGCGATCAAGTAGTACTGACCCGGAGCGATGGTGCCTCCGAGTGGCTGCCTGGTGAACTCCCAACCGTCACCAGTCGCGGACGTATACTGCAAGGACCAACCTGTCAGGTCGAACGTAAGCCCGCTCGGGTTGTAGAGTTCGACGAAATCATTTTGGTAAGTGGCGCCTGTGTTGCCGCCGCCACCGTAAACCTGGCTGATCACAACGTGTGGTTGTTGCACTGTGAGCGCTATGGTCGTACTGGCGGTGCGACCCTGAGCGTCGCTGATCGTTACTGGCAGACTCTTTGGTCCCGGAGTAGTGGAAACCGAAACAGTGGCGACAAAAGTAAACGTGTTTCCAGTGCCCGAAAAAGCTTGCGCCGGTGATCCGCCGATTGCAGACAGATCGGCCGTAACAGTTATTCCCGTACTGGTTGGATCGCTGGCCGGAGAAACAACCACGCTGAGCGTGGAGCTATCCCCCGGCTGCACGCCAAACGGATCAGCGGATCCAATGCCCGAAAGGACCGCGCAGTTGTTTGTTGCCGATGAACTGTTGCGTGGAGCAGGTGCTCCTTGCACGAAGTCATTATTGTTGTTGTTGGTGTCGAGACAGCCGTTGTTTTTCCTGAGCGCAGCGGTCGTGTTGGTGAGCGTGGGAGCTGCATTTGCGCCTTCAAAACAGTTTGCTCCGTCGTAGCCGATAAAGTCGATAATCTCAGTGCCGGAAGGACAAGCGCCGCTCAGGGCAGTTGTGTTGCTAACTAGCGCAACCTTACCGCCTCCTGCTCCCATCGCGATCGTACCGGTGGTGTCAGCCGCCGGCAGATCTACAGTGCCTCCGGCGCCCGCGGCTTCCTTGATTAAGTAGTACTGTCCCGGTTGAAGAATAAAAGAGTTAAGGTTAGTGACTTGCCAGGTCGTGGCAGTCGTCGAGGCGTATTGCACAGACCAGCCGCTCAAATCAATCGGCGCACCGGTGTGGTTGATGATCTCGATGAAGTCGTTCTTCAACGTGGCGCCGCTGTTGCCACCGCCACCGTAAACCTGGCTGATGACGACCGCTCCGTTGGCAAACGGCGTTGGTGTTGGAGTCGGTGTTGGCGTCGGAGTTGGTGGTGCTGTTACGTTAACTACGACGGTGCAGGAGGCTGTTTGGGGCGTTGGTGAATCGTTGTTTGAATATTGAATGACGACGTTATAGCTTCCTTGCGCGGTTGCATTCGAAACGTTCAAGGTTGCGGTCGCCGTTCCGCCAACTGCTGCGGCCGGCGTAAAGTTGTCCAGGGTAATGCCCGGTACGGCCGCACTCGTGATCGTTGCACTTACAACTGTTCCATCCGGATCCGTAGCACTTACAGAGACGGATGTAGCTGTTCCCTCAGTTGTACTAAGCGGACTGGGACAGTTCGGAACGATTGCCTGATTGGTCACACCAGGCGTCGGAGCGCTGGAAAGATTCTGGGGATCGCTGGGCGTTATTAATTGGAAATCAGCGAAGTTGTTGTCTGTGTCGTTGCTGCTTCCGTTACTCGCGCCCGGCTTGCGCTCGTGACTGCGATTAACGTTGGTAGTGAGTTGGCTAAGAACGGTTCCTTCTTTGTACGCAGAGCCCGCACTCATTCCGACCTGGTCGATCACGACGTTTGCAGGATTCAAAACAGCGAGTCCACCATCGTCGGTAATGCCGGTTGTAAAGGTCTGATTCCCCGGCACGCTGCCGCTATAACCACCTGCTGCACTGTTAGTCGCCAAAAAATGACCATGCGCGGGAATCATAGTGCCCGCAGTGATCGTTACTTGTGTATTAATCGCGCCGGTGCCATTTGATCGATTGATCTTCCAACCGCCGATATCAATCGGCGACGCTGTAGCGTTATAGATTTCAATAAACTCATCACCAGCACCTGCCGGACCTCGCGTCCGAAATTCACTGATCAAAATCGTCGAGGAGGTAGCCGTTACACTTCTCGCAAAAAACATCGGATAGGCAAAGATAAAAGCGGCGAACAGAATTGCCGCAAAAATAAACACAATACGGCTCTGTGAGCGCGAGGGGGGCAAGTTAATACGCATAATTTTCTCCAATATATGAGTTAACGACGAACGCTTATTTGCGAGGAATACCGGAGGACACACTGAGGCCGGTAGGAAAAAATGTGAAAGTTTTTTATCAGTTCTGGAATGTAGGGTCAAGGCGGCAGAGGCGGCCACAGATGAAACACGAATCAGAAGAATAATAAAGAATCTGTATTCATCCGTGTTCATCTGTGGCCGCACTATAGTGCATAATGCTTGTCACGGAGGAACACCTTCTTACTTTGCTTATCCAGTCGATTGAGCTTCGCGAAATACGCCTGCCCCTCATCCACTTCTTCGAAACAAGCTTCGGTCGCACAACTGAACGACGCATTTTGCTGGCGCGTTTGACTGGCGCAAACGGCGTTGAAGGCTGGGGAGAATGCACGGCCGGTGAAGGACCGTTTTATAGCGACGAATGGACGGATACAGCCTGGGCGACCATGCGTGAATTCC
This sequence comes from Acidobacteriota bacterium, assembly GCA_046730815.1. GTDB lineage: Bacteria > Acidobacteriota > Blastocatellia > Pyrinomonadales > Pyrinomonadaceae > PSRF01. The sequence goes on along the minus strand of JBKPJS010000036.1, from coordinate 4,032 downwards.
TGGCGCCGATGGTGCTGGGAAAACAGATCGAAAGCGCGGCCAACGTGTTCTCGCTGATGAGACCTGTGCGCGGTCATCGCATGGCCAAAGCCACCCTTGAGACTGCGTGTTGGGACCTCGAAGCGAAGAACCGAGGCGTTCCTTTGTGGAAACATCTCGGCGGTACGCGCAGCGAAGTCGCGTGCGGTGTCTCCATCGGCATTCAGGACTCACCGGAGATGCTGTTGGAGAAAATTCGCAAGGAAGTAGACGCCGGTTACCAGCGCATCAAGATCAAGATCAAACCGGGTTGGGATCTGAAGATTGTCGAGCGCGTGCGCCATGAGTTTCCTGAAATACGTTTGATGGGCGATGCAAATTCAGCTTACAAACTTTCCGATGTCCCGTTGTTTCAGCAACTCGATCAATTCAATCTCATGATGCTGGAGCAGCCGCTCACACATGACGACATTTTCGATCACTCGGTGCTACAGAGGCAGATTCAAACTCCTGTCTGCCTGGATGAATCGATTCGCTCGACAGAAGACGCGAGGCATGCAATCTCGCTCGAATCGTGCAAGATCATCAACGTGAAACTCGGCCGGGTGGGCGGGCACGCGGAAGCAAAGAGAATTGAAAAGGTTGCCCGTGATAACGAGATTCCAATCTGGTGCGGCGGCATGCTGGAGTCGGGAGTCGGTCGTGCTCACAACATCGCGATGTCGACGCTGGCGGGTTTTACTTTGCCGGGTGATGTGTCCGCCAGCGCGCGCTATTGGGAAGAAGATATTATCGAGCCGCCGGTGCGAGTAAGCCCGCGCGGCACAATCACTGTGCCCGATGCACCGGGCATCGGATTCACTGTTAATCAGTCGCGTGTCGAAGCACTGACGGTGCGCAAAGAGACGATCAGATGAATAGCAAACTTGCACGTCAGATACTTGATCGGTTGCAGTCGCGGCAGGCTGAGATCGAGAAGTTTATTGGAGCGCTGGTGGCGGTTGAGTCGCCATCAGGGGATGAAGCAGGCAGCCGCGCCGTGATCGATTTATTGACGCAGGCCGCAGGCAAACTCGATTGTGTGAATGCGATTGATCGAATCGACGTTCCTGACTTTGGACAACACGTCGTAATCCGAGCTTTTCAGGAGCAAAGCGAGGCCGGTCAAATCCTGCTGGTGGGCCACACAGACACGGTGCACGCGCGAGGTTCGTTGAGTGAACGTCCGTGGCGACGTGAGGGCGGAAAGATTTATGGTCCGGGCATCTTCGACATGAAAGGCAATTGCGCCCTCGCGATCGAGGTGTTGCGCGTGTTGTCGGAGCTGAAGCTAGCACCGCGGTTTGCGGTGACGTTGGCGTTGACATGCGACGAAGAGGTTGGAAGTTTGTCCGGATGGCCGTTCTTACAACAGGTAGCGCAATCGCAAAAAACTCGTTGCGCTTTTGTGCTGGAGCCGCCCGCGTCAGGCGGACGGGTCAAAACCGGCCGCAAGGGAACAGGAATCTTTTCTATCAAGGTCGAAGGCAAAGCCGCGCATGCGGGGCTTGAACCGGAAAAAGGCGCGAGTGCGATACTCGAGCTCGCGCGGCAAACGGAGCAACTTCACGCTATCAACCTCGCTGGCTCGGGAATCACTCTGAATGTTGGCGTGGTCCATGGTGGCACGCGATCGAATGTCGTAGCCGCTCAGGCGGAAGGAGAGATCGACGTTCGCTTTTCAACTGAAGCGGAGTCGTTGGAGATCGAGCGTATTCTTTCAAATCTCAAGCCTATCGACGAGCGAACCAAAGTCTTCGTGTCTGGTGGAATCAACCGGCCGCCCATGGAACGTACCGCTGCTGTTTTAGAATTGTTTGAAAAGGCGCGCGCGATCGCGGCGGATCTCGGCTTCGATCTTGGCGAAGCGCAAGTCGGCGGCGCCTCTGATGGAAACTTCCTCGCCGCGATGGGCATTCCGGTTTTGGATGGATTGGGGATCAGCGGCGACGGCGCGCATGCCGCGCACGAACACATCGAAGAGAACGATATCGCGCGCCGTGGAGCGCTTATCGGTGGGCTGCTGATGTCATCTGTTTAATCTGTGGATTAAATGCTAATCGCAACCTGGAACGTAAACTCCATCCTCGCGCGAATGTCGAGCGTGACGCGCTGGCTCGACGACATCAAACCAGATGTCCTCTGCATGCAGGAAACAAAGTGCACGGACGACAAGTTTCCCACACTCGTCTTCAAAGAACGTGGTTACGAGTGCCAACTCTTTGGCCAGCAGTCCTACAACGGCGTCGCAATCCTCACGCGTGAAACGTGTGAAACCAGACACCGCGGTTATCCGGACGACGACGAAAGCGCGCAGTCGCGATTAATCACAACGACCGTCAATGGCATCGAGATCGTCACGGTGTACATCCCGAACGGGCAGAGCGTCGGTTCCGAGAAATACGCGTTCAAGCTGGAGTGGATGCGACGGCTGCGCGCGTTTTTCGATACACACTACGATCCCATCGCGCCACTGTTGCTCTGCGGCGACTTCAACGTAGCTCCCGAAGATCGCGACGTGCACGATGTGCGCTTATGGCGGGGCCGCATCATGTTCAGCGAGCAGGAACATGCCGCGCTGCAAGACATCAAAGATTGGGGATTCACTGATTCGTTTCGTTTGCACACCGAGGAGGGCGGGAAGTTTACGTGGTGGGATTATCGAGCGGGCGCGTTTCGTCGCAACCTGGGTCTGCGCATCGATCACATGTGGATCACGGAACGGTTAGTACCGAGAAGTATTCGCACCTGGATCGACATCGAGCCACGCACCTGGGAGAAGCCCTCAGATCACGCGCCTGTACTCGCTGAGTTTAGTTAGACAGGATTTGATGATTTTCAGGATTAACAAGATGATCCTCTGAATCTTGAAAATCCTGTTAATCCTGTCTACTAGTTTGACGTCAGCTCTGCGGTCTTTTCAGTAATATCTTTCTGCGCCCACTCGTTATCGCGGCTTGCTTCGCCCGCCTTCGAGCGCTTCGCGGCTTTCATCTTCTGCACGAGATCCATGTGTGTCGAGAAGTAAGGGAGGCTCTTGCCGACAATCTCCTGCACCGAGTCGAAACCTTTGTCGACCATGAACTTCTCAACGCCCCCTTTCAACTCCTCGATCATCTTCACGCCTTGCAGCATCACGCCCGTGCAGATTTGCACGGTTGAAGATCCAAGCAGCAGAAACTCGAGCGCGTCATGAGAATTCTCAATTCCCCCGATGCCGCTGATCGAGACTTCATCAGGGATCGCCAGCGCGAGTTGGCTGACCATTCGCAACGCAATGGGCCTGACAGCCTGCGCTGAATAACCACCTGGAACACAATGTCCTTCAACCGTCGGCATTGGTCTCAACGTATCGAGATCCACACCAATCACAGACAGGATCGTATTGATTGCCGAAATCCCATTAGCACCGCCGCGAATCGCAGCCATCGCGGGCTCGCGGATGTTGGTGATATTGGGCGTCATCTTGGCCCAGACGGGAATCTTCGCCACTTCCGTCACCCAGCTCGTCACCTCTTCGGTGAGATCCGGATGCTCACCCATTTCCGATCCCATCTTGCGTTCGGTCATGCCGTGCGGGCAGGAGAAGTTGAGCTCGAAACCATCGACGCCGGTGTCTTGGACCATGCGAACTAGTTCCTGCCAGCGACTCTTTTCGTACTCCTCCATGATCGAAGCGATCAGAATATTGTTTGGATACTCTTTCTTAACCTGTCGAAACTCATCGAGCCAGACGTCGATCGGTCGATCGGAAATCAACTCGATGTTTTCGAACCCGATCACTTCACCGGTGGCCCTGGAGCGGAGCTTTCCATAACGCGGAACAACGTTCACGACCTTTGCCGATTCGAGGCTGACAGTCTTGGCAACAGCGCCACCCCAGCCCGCTTCGTACGACTTCGCAAGCACGCGAGCATTCGTTCCCGGAGGCCCCGAGCCAAGGAGGAACGGATTGGGAAACTTCATGCCGTTGACGGTGATCGATAGATCCATAAGTGTTCTCCACAATACTTG
>JBKPJS010000035.1:0-19664 GCA_046730815.1 Acidobacteriota bacterium | reverse complement strand
CAATAACGCAACTGGCTTCGAGCAGTTCGCTCTCACTTAGTGCCAACCCTTGGTTTTCCTGTCCACTTGTGTCATTGAGTCTATTCATGACGAACTCTTCTGCCGCGATTATGTGCTTTGATGCAAAGCCGGATCTTATGGATAGCGTGTATCCACTGAATCTAGCGTATACATCCTTATTAAAGACCACGTTGCTCAGCTTTGTTTGGGAAATCTACTCCTCGCGAAGGAGTGCGGTCATAAGAACTCAGTGTGTACAAGGTAATCATTTGGTATTGCGACGAATAGCTTGAACCTAGCTCCAAACAAATCGTCTAACTAGCTGGTTATCAGGCATTTACGATGCGGATGGCCCAATCATCTACAGAACGGCACAGCCTTTGAATGTCGATGGTAACAGATTGAAAACTTGGTGGCCCCGACAGGAATGGTGGCAAACGCAGTCCGTCGAAGCCAACACCCAGCAAACGACAGTTCACTAGGAGAATTGAAAATGACTCAGCTCAAAATGACACTTTTCGCGTTGATGCTTACTCTTACTATTTCGTCTACAGCATTGGCTGGTAACATCCCTGTGCTGCGCACTAGCGGCAATATCCCTGTGCCTCACACTAGCGGTAACATCCCAGTACTTCGTACCAGCGGTAACATCCCGGTGCTTCGGAACTCGTCGATCAATGTTGCAGGTCGATTTAATTTCTCCCAAAATATTGGCCGTTTAATCCAGTTGCTAATTGAGAACGGCGGGTTGTACTAGGGTGCTCCCTCTCAATTTGATGAATGTCAGTCAGATTGGCACTGAAGGCTCCAAAAATGCCGGTCAATCTGCCTAAACACGGCGGAAACCCACCGCGATTTAGGTTATATGCAACCAACATTCCACCGGAGGCCAACATGAGGCTAGAAAATCGATCAGCATCAAATATAAGTAGTAAGCAGTTTCAGGTTCTTTTGCGCTCTCAGAGTCGAGGAATCCTTTCGGGATTTATTTTCCCTACCGAGTAGTGAGGATCGATCTAGTGATAGCTGCTTGCGGACCTCAATCGGAGTCTGCACTCCGCCTGAAGACCGCAAGACATTTTTGGAGTCGTCGAGGAATAGATAATTGTGGCGAAGAGGCAAGCAGGTCGGCCAAGCGGGCGGCGACGTCTTTCTTTTCCTCCTTCTCCGGCATTGATGGTATGTCTTCACTTAATATCATTAATGCACGTCCAGCGCCTTCCATATCTCCGCATCGTTGCGCAAGTCGATAAGCACTTTCTAAGATTCTTTGGGCTTGGCTGTGACGCTTGAGCCCACAATAGATCATCCCCTTTGTCGTAAGAGCTTCTGCTAATAACGCATCTTCGTCACCACTTTCCATGATTCCTACGGCCCGTTCTATTGCAACCCGTGCACTGTTAAACTTCTTCTGCGCGAAATAGAGCCGTGCTAACGAGTCGTCCACTTGCGCACAGCGTATCCTATCGTTAAAGAAATCGAATTCCTTTCGAGCACGGAGTAAATGTGCTTCTGCGTCGCTGAACTCCTGAAGAAGCAGCATTAGGTACCCAAGATTGTTTTCAGTTATGGCGGTTAACCGATGGTTCCCAACAGCTTCGAATTCATTAAGCGCCTTATAGTAGAAATGCTTTGCCTCGTCAAAATGAGACGTCACCTCATCAGCGATTGCGAGATCCATAAATGTTGAAGCTAACTCGAGGTGGCACCGGCCTGTTGCCCATGGTCCAGATAATTCAACAATCGCAGCAGCTTCGGTGAGTCTTGCTAGCGCATCTTTTAGGTGTCCAGCGTGTCGCTCAACACTCGCCAGTCTTATCAATGCAAGGCTACGAAGTTCCCAGTTTTCATCCGAAAGATCATTAAGAACTCGAATTAGAGTTGAGCGCCCGATATCAAACAACCCTTGTCGATAGTAGCAAAGGGCAAGTTCGATTCTTCCTTCCGCTGCTCGTAATCGAAAGGCCGATTGTTCAAAGAGAGCTATAGCACCATTTAAGAGCTCTTCTCCATGCTTTTGACCACGTGGCAACTGTCTGGTGCTAGCCACGCATCCTGCTAGCTCACCCGCAGTGAATAGAAGGTCGGCGCAGCATTGCTGGTTCAATCCATCAAGCTTGGGCCAATTGCCAAATACCCACCAAGGCTGAAGAACCTTGCAGGCAGCTTCGTAATTTCCAGTATCGATCTGCTCTCGCGCGATCGCGCAATAGACTGGTACCTGTTCGGTGGGTGTTAATTCCAGTGAAACAATCTGAATCGGGAGTGCTCCGTGAGAGGTTCGGTTTTTTGCCTTTGGCTTTGGTTGATTTCCCGTTCTGTTTGAAAGACAAGTCTCTTCATACAGCTGCTGACTGGTGAGATATGCGGCGTACCATTGGTGGGCTGAGGGGTAATCGGTCTTCAACTCATTGGCGCGCCGGAGTTCGCGCTCGGCGCCCTTCCAGTCCCACTCGAATCGCAACTTTAGTCGCTGGTCTGGTTCGTTGTAAGCGACACCTTCCGAAGCCAATTCAATGGCTGACCGGGGCATATCATCTTCCGGTGGCAGGTAATTTGTCGCCAGTCTGAGGTAACAATCGACAATGGCTGCGTAAGCCAACGCGTAGTTCTGATCGAGCTCAATCGCATGCCGGAAATGGCCAATAGCCTTTTCAATCCCTTTCCTCGTGTACCTACTCCAGTGATAACGACCCTCCAGGTAAGCTTGATAGGCTTCAGCATTCTCAGTGTAGCGGGCCGTAACTCGCTTCTCTTCGTCGCCGCTTAACTGCAGCTTCAAACTGGCCAGCAGTTGTCGGGTGATGGCGTCCTGAATCTCAAGAATGTCTTTACTCTCACAGTCAAAGCTTTCTCCCCACAACTGCCAGCCAGTGGAGGCATCAACCAATTCCACACTGATGGCGATACCCGAGCGGCGCGAGTTGATCTTGCCAATCAGTACTGCCGAGGCACCAAGCTGGTGCCCAATCTGCTGCGGATCGAGCTCCTTCGTTTTGTAACGCAGGATTGAGCTTCGCGACATCACTCGCAGTTTTGAAACACGCGAGAGACTGTTGATGATGTTGTCAGTGACTCCCTCAGCCAGGTACTCAACTTCCTGATCGCCGGTGGCATTAATGAAAGGTAGCACAGCCACAACGGCTCGTTGCGCAGCTTCCGCCGGCACATGGATCTCGGGATTCTCGTCTCGATCCACAACTTCGACTGTGGCCACGAACCGATACCCACGCCGCACGACAGTTTCAATGTACCTTGGACCAGCCCGCTCATCGCCCAAAGCTCTTCTGAGTATGAAAATGTTTTGCGAGAGATTAGATTCTTCGACAAACGTATCCGGCCAAACTTCCTTTAGCAGCTGATCCTTTTCCACCAAATGGCCGGCATTCACGACCAGCATCAGCAGTATCTCGATGGCTTTCGGCGTGAGTGAGACATTGTCGCCCGCGCGCGTGAGCACACGCTGATTCGGATCAAGCCGGTACGGACCAAATTCATAGACGTGAGTGTTATGAGGCATAAGCTCGTTGAGAACGAGTTAATAACTTTTTGAGATTGTTCTAAGGATTTCTATATAGAACTGTGAGTATAGTTTCATCCGTCGTTAAGCGCTACTGCTATTTTAACGGGTTGCGATTTTTTTATGTGCAACTCCAGCGGATAGCAAGATCGAGAGCTTCTCGCGTGAGCGTTTGATCTGGCCCAGTTGAGAGAGGGGGCAAAATCAACTGGTGGGACAGGTGGGTGTCCTGAGCTGGATCTGGGTACCTCACCCCAACGGCCTTCGCTCCTTGCGCCTCGTGGCGGCTTCGCCCAGCAAAGCTGGCCTGAGGCGCAAGGTGGTGGAGAATCCCTTTTCGGGCTGTTATCCTTCCCTGCTTTGGAAATGTCAGAAGAGAATTCCAAACTCAAAGAGCGCGTACGTGCCTTCTGGCAGGAGCATCCGTGCGGGACAAAGTTTGCCGATGCCCAACCGGGTTCGCGCCGCTTTTATGAACTGCTAGAAGAGCATCGATATAAAAAAGAGTGGCACATCCCGGCAGCCGCAGGTTTTGTAAAGTCGAAAAATCTATCAGTGCTTGAAGTCGGCTGCGGGCTGGGCACTGACGGCGCTCAGTTCGCCAGGGCTGGAGCCAATTACACCGGAGTCGATCTAACGCAAGCCGCTGTCGATCTTGCTAAACGACGCTTCGAATTGTCTCAACTGCCCGGCACTTTCCGCATTGCAGACGCCGAACATCTCGATTTCCCAGACAACTCATTCGACATCGTTTACTCTCACGGTGTACTCCATCACACACCTGATACACCCGCAGCAGTGCGCGAGATCCACCGTGTGCTTCGTCCGGGCGGCCAGGCGATTGTCATGCTCTACCATCGCAACTCCTACAATTATCGCGTCAATATCTCGCTGCTTCGCCGTGCCGGCGTACACCTCCTGAGATGGGACTCGGGCGTAAAGCTCGTTAACCTTTTAACCGGCGAACCCGAAGACGCTTTGCGTGAACACGCGCGACAATTACAGGCCCAGCCCGGATATCTGAGCTCGGAAGAGTTCTTGAGCAGGAACACTGACGGGGCAGGCAACCCTCTCGCGCGGGTGTATTCCCGGACTGAAGCGCGCGATCTTTTTATAGACTTTTCCCGCGTCGAGCTCCGCACTTACTTTTTGAATAAGCGTTGGCTTCCGCTGCTCGGCCCGATTCTGCCTCGCTCTTTAGAATCGCAAATGGCTTCGAGATGGGGCTGGCATTTGTGGATTTATGCTACAAAGGGCCAATGAAAAATATTCTAATCACGGGCGGCGCAGGTTTCATTGGTTCACATCTCGTCGATCGGCTGCTTGCGACCAGCATCGAGCGCGTCACCGTCGTGGACGACTTCAACGACTTCTACGATCCCTCGATCAAGCGTACCAACATCCACGAGCACCTCAATGATCCACGCTACCACCTCGCTGAAGCTGACATTCGAGATCGGGCCGCACTCGAACGATTATTCGAAAAGAATAACTTCGATTGTATTGTGCATCTTGCCGCTCGAGCCGGTGTACGGCCCTCGCTTTCTGAGCCGCAGCTTTACGCTGAAACGAATATCAACGGCACGTTGAACCTGCTCGAGCTCGCACGTCACAAAAGCATCAAGCAGTTCGTCTTTGGTTCGTCGTCATCCGTCTACGGAACCAATGCCAAGGTGCCGTTCAGCGAGGATGATCCCATCCGCCAACCCATCTCACCTTATGCGGCGACGAAAGCCGCGGGCGAACTTCTCTGCCACACGTATTCGCATTTGTACGGACTCCGTTGCGTTTGTCTGCGCTTCTTCACAGTCTATGGACCACGGCAACGGCCGGATCTTGCGATTCACAAGTTTGCCAGGCTAATCAGCGAGAGCAAGCCAATCCCGGTTTTTGGCGACGGCACTACGCTTCGCGATTACACGTACATCGACGACATCATCGACGGCATCACGGCCGCAATGGATTACGACAAAAGCGACTACGAAGTGATTAATTTAGGTGAGTCGCGAACGGTGGAACTCAGGGAACTGATTTCGCTCCTCGAAAAAGAGCTGGACGCACACGCAACGATCGATCGAAAACCGCCGCAGCCCGGGGACGTCCCGCAAACCTTTGCCGACATTTCCAAAGCCCGAGCGTTGCTGGGCTATAACCCAAAAACACAGATTGAAGAGGGTCTACATCGCTTTTCGGAATGGTTTCAGACGAAATTAGTCTAAAATGTCAATCAGCGCACCCGCCACAGATGCGCCCGAATTCGATGAAGCTTCTCGACGAACAGGAACAATTAAAGCGGGACGAGCCAGTTAAGCCGGCAAGCGACACGCCTGACGTGTCGATTTTTCTTCCCGTCTTTAACGAAGAGCCGAATCTTCTGCCGTTACACGCGAAGCTCGACGAAGCTCTCAAATCTCTCGGCCGCTCAGCGGAAATCGTTTATGTCGACGACGGTTCTACGGACGGAAGCCTGAGAATTCTGCGCGAGATCGCCGAACTCGATCCTCGAGTCCGCGTTGTTGCGCTGCGGAGAAACTACGGTCAAACAGCAGCGATGGCAGCCGGTATCGACGCGGCGAGCGGGAAAGTGCTGATTCCGATGGATGCGGATCTCCAGAACGATCCTGCCGACATCACGCGCCTGTTGCACAAGCTTGACGAGGGTTATGACGTCGTTTCCGGTTGGCGAAAAAACCGCAAAGACAAGATGGTGACGCGTAAGATCCCTTCGATGATCGCGAATCGTTTGATCTCATGGATCGGCGGCGTGCCGCTTCATGATTACGGCTGCTCGCTGAAGGCTTACCGGCGCGAGTCGTTGCAGGACGTTCGCTTGTATGGCGAGATGCACCGCTTCATCCCCATCTATGCCGCGTGGGCCGGCGCACGTGTTACTGAGATACCCGTCGAGCATCACGCGCGCACGATGGGTAAGTCAAAATACGGACTCTCGCGAACGCTCAAAGTCGTCTTTGATCTAATGACGATCAAATTCATGGCCTCGTATCAAACGAAACCAATCTACGTTTTTGGCTCGTTCGGGATGCTGGCGTTTGCGATCTCTGTTTTAGGAGGATTGTACGCGGTCTTTCTCAAGGTTATTCACAAGGCTGACTTCGTACAGACGCCTTTGCCCATATTGAGCATCGTGATGTTCGCGGTAGGAGTCCAGTTTTTATTGATGGGACTACTGGCGGAAATGCTGGTACGCACCTATCACGAGTCGCAGGCGAAGGCCATCTACTCTGTGCGCGAGCGATTAGGTTTCAAAGATCGTCGTTAACAACAAAGAACATGTGCGGAATTACCGGTTGGGCCAATCTGGATTTTCACACGCCATCTGTTGAGGGTGGACGCGAATTGCTGCACGCAATGTGTGAGCGCATGGTCCATCGTGGCCCTGACTCGGAGGGACTGTTGGTCACAACCGGCGCCGCACTAGGCATGCGCCGGCTTGCCATCATCGACCTCGTTACTGGTGAACAACCGGTCTTCAACGAAGACAAGAGCGTTGCTGTTGTTCTGAACGGCGAGATTTACAACTATCGCGAGCTGCGCGCTGACCTCGAAAGGCGCGGACACTCTTTTCGCAGTGCTTCCGATACCGAAGTGCTGCCGCATCTCTACGAGGAGTACGGCGATGCCATGGTTCGTGAGCTCAACGGCATGTTTGCCTTCGCGTTGTGGGACAGCAGGAGACGCCGTCTGCTCATCGCGCGCGATCGCTTTGGCGAGAAGCCGCTCTATTGGGGCGTCTTCGACAACACGCTGGTCTTGGCCTCCGAGCCGAAAGTCTTATTGGCCCATCCAGCCGTGAAGCCGTCGCTGAATCTCCAGGCGTTACGGCAATACCTGTCGTTTGACTACGTGCCTGCGCCACTTTCGATCTACGACGGCATAAACAAACTCCCGGCGGCCCACAAGCTAACACTTGAAAATGGTCGAGTGTGCGTCGAGCGATATTGGCAACTCAGTCATAAGACCGCCGAACCGGTGCCGTCCGAGAACGATGCCGCCGAACACCTGCGCGAGCTGCTCGCCGACGCCGTGCGCATGCGTTTAGTTTCTGACGTGCCGCTGGGTGTGTTGTTGTCTGGTGGAGTTGATTCGTCGACTGTTGCTGCACTAGCAGTGCGTGCGTCGTCGGAACCGGTGAAGACGTTTTCGATTTCGTTCGCGGAGGCTTCGTTTGACGAGTCGGCCTATGCACGCAGCGTCGCGAAGTTTCTCGGCACGGATCATCACGAAGAACGCTTAAGCGCGAATCTCGCCGCAAATCTTGTGAGCGAAATTGGTGCGTGGATGGACGAACCATTCAGCGATCCATCGCTCGTGCCTACTTATCTTCTGTCGCGTTTCACACGGAAGCATGTCACCGTCGCGCTCGGCGGGGACGGTGGAGATGAATTGTTCGCAGGATACCCGATGTATGCCGGTCTGCGCTGGGCGGAAGTTTACAAACGCGTTCCTTCGTCGTTGCGTGCGGGAATTATCGAACCACTGATCAGGTTCTTGCCGGTAAAAACGAAGAACCTGTCATTCGATTACAAGGCACTCCGGTTTGTCACCGGAGTGAAGTACGACACGGTCGCGCGACATCACGTTTGGTTTGGTTCGTTTACTCCTGAGGAGCAACTGCAGTTGCTCACTCCTGAAGTACTTGCCACAAGCGACGGTGAGATCTACGCGGAAGCACGACGGATCGCAGAAGAGTGCGACAACAATGATTTGGTCACGCGTATGCAAAGCGTTGATACGCGTCTCTATCTCGCGGAAGACATCCTGACCAAAGTAGACCGTGCGAGCATGGCTGTCTCGCTGGAAGTGCGCGCGCCGTTTCTGGATCCGCGCGTGGCCGAATATGCGACTTCGCTGCCCTGCAATTACAAACTCCACGGTCTAAAAACGAAGTACATTTTGAAAAAGGCTGTGAAGGAAATGCTGCCCCCGTTCGTAACGCGGCGAGGGAAGAAAGGTTTTGGAGTACCGGTTGCGGAGTGGTTAAAGTACAAGTTGCGGCCTCTAGCCAGAGATCTTTTGTCGCCCGAACGCGTTCGTCGCGCAGGTGTTTTCAATCCCGACTACGTTGCGCGTTTGCAGGACGAGCACGAGCGCGGTATTGCGAACCACCGCAAGCTGCTCTGGACGTTATTGATGTTCGAGCTCTGGCACGAAAGCTTTGTCGAAACGCCGAGGCGAATCGAGACGTCTGTTGGTGACAGGATTTCATGATTTACCAGGATTACAGGATAATCGTTCAATCCTGTAATCCTGTCTAAGTGATGCTTCAGTCCGTTTATGATCAACTCTTTGCCTGGTGCCGAGAACACGACTTCGCCGGACACGATCCTTTCGACGCATTGAACAGCCGTCTCTTTCAATCAACTCCACTCGCACAATCCCGGAACGCTCGTTTTATCTGGACCCAACTCGCGAAAAGATCGCCTGCTGATTTCCGCACGCTCGCTCGCGTCCCTGCGGAGCGGAATGCGAAGGGCATCGCATTGTTCGCGCTGGCGCAAATCGCCAATCATCGCCGGCTTAAGACTGAGGAATCCGAGAAGCAGGTGCGCGAATTCGTGTCGGGACTCTTATCAATGAAACTCGACGGCTATAGTGGCGCGTGTTGGGGTTACAACTTCGACTGGCAAAGTCGAAATTTCTTTGCACCAAGAGATACTCCGACGATTGTGCCGACTGCTTTCGCCGCCCGAGCGTTGATCGAAGCGGGACAAAATTTTCAGGATACAGCCCGGAGTGTTTGCGATTTTATAATGCGAGATCTGCCGCGGACGGTTAATAACAAGCAGGAGATTTGTTTTAGTTACGCGCCCAAAAGTGACACGCGGATCTTCAATGCCAGCCTGCTGGCAGCGGAAGTGCTCGCGAACGTTGGAAAGCTGACAGGCGAGAGCGAACTTCACGAGCTCGCAGAACGCGCAACCCGTTACGTCGTCAACAACCAGCAACCTGACGGTTTCTGGACCTACGGCGCAGATCCGAAACAGTCGTGGATCGACAACTTTCACACGGCGTACGTCCTGTTTTCTCTCAAGCGCATCATCGAAGTCACTTCATTCGGCTCGGAGTTTCAAGCGGCCCTGGAACGCGGCTACGAGTATTGGAAGAACAACTTCTTTCTTGCGGAGGGGTGGCCGAAATACTACCATGACGACCCTTATCCCGCGGATGCACACGCCGCAGCCAGTGCAATTGTTACTTTCCTTGAGTGCCGTGATCTGGACAAAGATGCAGTAGCGCTGGCCCAGAAGATCGCGGCCTGGACCATTGAAAACCTGCGCGATAGCCGAGGCTTTTTTTATTATCAACGACGACGCTTCTACACGGTTCGCAAACCCTACATGCGCTGGACGCAGGCGTGGATGCTCTACGCTTTGGCGCGTTTGCTCGAGGAGCTGAACTGACGAAATGCCAATCTCAGCAGACGTAATCCTCGGACGCGACGTGCGGATCTTTCAACCCGATCTGGTCAACCTCTATGGCTGTTCCATCGGCGCCGAAACGAAGGTGGGCGCTTTTGTTGAAATTCAGAAGAACGCCAGCGTTGGAGCGCGTTGCAAAATCTCGTCGCATAGTTTTGTGTGCGAAGGCGTCACGATCGAAGACGAGTGCTTCATCGGTCATGGCGTGATGTTTACTAACGACATCTACCCGAACGCAGTCAACAGTGATGGAACACCGCAAACGGAAGCTGACTGGCAAGTGGTGAAGACAACCGTGAAGAAACGTGCAAGCATCGGCAGCAATGCAACGATCATCGCCGGTGTAACGATCGGCGAGGGAGCTTTGATTGGCGCGGGCGCTGTCGTGACGAAAGACGTGCCCGACTTCGCAATCGTCGCCGGCGTACCGGCAAAAGTGATCGGAGACGTTCGCAAACAAAAATGATCAGAGTTGGTGTAATCGGTTACGGCTACTGGGGGCCAAATCTGGTGCGAAATTTCATGGCAGCACCCGGTTCCGCGGTGACGCGCGTGTGCGATCTGCGCAAAGAGCGCCTGTCGTCTTTGGGGAAACTTTATCCGGCGCTCAAGAGTTGTAGTGAATCATCTGAACTGATCGACGACCCGCAAATCGATGCTGTAGTTATTGCCACTCCTGTATCTTCGCACTTTGACTTAGCCATGTCGGCAATGAAGGCCGGCAAGCACGTGCTGGTTGAAAAACCACTCGCCACAACATCGGATCAGGCGCGCCGGCTCGTAGACGAAGCAGCAGCACGAAAAGTTGTTCTGCTGGTGGACCACACCTTTGTCTACACGGACGCCGTGCGAAAGATTCGTGAGCTGATCGCGTCCGGTGAACTGTGCCAAATCTATTACTACGATGCTGTGCGCGTGAACCTTGGTCTTTTTCAACACGACGTAAACGTGATCTGGGATCTTGCTATTCACGATCTTTCGATTATGGACAACGTTCTTCCCGCGAAGCCGGTCGCCATCTCTGCTACAGGGATCAGTCACGTTCCGGGGCAGCCTGAGAACGTGGCCTACATCACGCTTTTCTTTGATAGCGCGCAGATCGCTCACGTGCACGTGAATTGGCTGACGCCGGTGAAAGTTCGTCACACGTTGATCGGGGGCAGCGAGAAGATGATTCTTTACGACGATCTCGAGCCCAGCGAGAAGCTGAAGGTCTACGACAAAGGCATAAGCGTCGCACCGGGACGGGAAGACGTCTACCGGATGCTGGTGAGTTATCGATCGGGTGACATGTGGGCGCCGCGTCTTGACAACACTGAAGCGTTGCAGACCGAAGCGCTGCATTTCATCGACTGCGTTGAAAACAACAAGCAGCCGGAGACGGATGGACCAGCGGGACTGCGGATGGTGAATATGATTGAAGCAGCGGAGACGTCGCTTCGTGATCGCGGTAAATTGGTCGACATCCAGTGGTGACTGCCGATGCGTCTCTGGATCGACCTTGCAAACTCTCCTCACGTCCCGTTTTTCAAAGCACTAACCAAAAAGTTTATTGATCAAGGTCACGAGATCGAGGCCACCGCCAGAGAGTTTGCAGAAACTGTTCCACTCGCGCAGGCTGCGGGCTTTACACCACACGTCGCCGGCGCTCATGGTGGGCGCGCCGTATCCGCGAAGGCGGGAAGTCTGGTGAGTCGAGCGTGGGCGCTTGCGCGATGGGCGCGAAAGCGAAAGTTCGATCTTGCGATCAGTCACAATTCCTATTCACAGATCCTGGCGGCACGCGGATTGGGAATCAAGACTGTGACGCTGATGGATTACGAACACCAGCCGGCAAACCATCTCGCCTTTCGCCTTGCTTCTCGAATCATCGTTCCGACAAGCTTTCCCGCGAAGCGTTTGCGAAGGTATGGAGCGGGTGTAGGGAAGGTGCGTCGCTATCACGGCACTAAGGAAGATGTTTATCTCGCTGACTTTCAGCCTGACCCGCTGTTTGCCGGGCGGTTGTGTGCGCTTGGTGTGAACCCGGATAATGTGCTGGTCCTGATGCGTCCGCCGGCCCATGATGCTTTGTACCACCGTTTTCAAAACATGTTGTTTGACGATGCGTTGGAAACGTTGCGAGGCGGTGAGGATGTGCAGGTGATAGTACTGCCACGAAACGCAGCGCAGCGAGTTGCTTATTCGGCGAAAGCGACGGATCGGTTAATTATTCCGTCTGAGCCGTTGGACGGTGCTAACCTGATCGCCGAAAGTGATCTGGTGATCAGTGCCGGTGGAACGATCAATCGCGAAGCAGCGGCGCTTGGTGTGCCGGCGGTTAGTATCTACGCGGGCAAGTGGGCGTCAGTCGATGAAGAGTTAGTGAGGGAAGGAAGGTTGCAGCGGATTTTAAGTAGTGCTGAACTGAGCATGCTGCGCGTCACAAAAAAGCAAACCGCGAAGCCGCGGCGGTCGCTCGAAGTTATCGATGAAGTAGTGCGGCACATACTTGACAACTGAGCCATTTTTACAAGATTTACAAGATTAGACATGATTTACTGTAAATCCTGCTAATCATTTAAATCCTGTAGAAGAAGCTTGTGCGAGCGGAACGAACTCGACAATCGACGATCGATGCCAGCGTGGTGCGTGTCCCCGGACGCGCGCCGAAGTGGATCGTGCCTACCGTCAAGGTCGGTCTTGTTGTTGCCGACGCATTAGCTGCTGCCCTCTCTTTCATTCTTGCGTTCTATGTTCGTGAAAGGGTTTCGGTGTTTGCGTCCGATGGCAGCCTGGCGTGGAGCAATCGCTTTGCTCCTTACGCCGCGTTGCTCCTGTTCGTCGTCAGTATCAGGCTGCTGAGTTTTCGCTACTGCAATCTATATCGAGTCCGCGGTGAGTTTTCTTTTGTTGACGATGGCATCCGCATCTTCAAAGCAACTGCGATCGGTTCGCTACTGATTGTTGCGGCCGCGTTTTTGTATCGCGGCGGTTTTGAATTTCGCGCGTTTTCATATGCGCGCGGAGTGTTTGTCGCCGATTTCTTTTTTGTGCTCATCAGCGCCGGCATGCTGCGGTTCGTAATGCGAACGGTGCAGACGTTTGTTCGCAGCCGTCAGATCAATTTGATTCCCACGCTCGTCGTCGGCCGCGGTCCGGAGGCTTCTTTGTTCATTCGAGAGATGCGTGAGAGGCCGGCGCTTGGTTATCGCGTCATTGGAGTAGTCGAAACAGAACCGAGCGCGCCCGCTTCGCTCACATATGAAGACGTCCCAGTAATCGGCACGCTGGAATCGTTGCCGGAACTGATTCGTGACTCCGGCGCCAACGAAGTGATCATTGCCGATCCGCAGGTGAATGGCGATGCGCTTTTTGAAGTGATGATGAGATGTGGGCGCAGGCGCGGCGTTGAATTTCGCATCGCGCCGAGCTTGTTCAACTGCCTGCCGCGCAAGACTGAAATCGATCAAATCGGCGTCCTGCCGATGATACGTCTCTTCCGCGAACCGCTATCGAACGGCGCGCGGATCTTGAAGCGTACTTTCGATCTGATCGTCTCCGGACTAGCCATCGCACTTTTCCTTCCCCTGTGGCTGCTCATCGCGCTACTCATTAAATTGGATTCCAAAGGCCCTGTTTTCTACACGCAGGAACGCGTCGGGATGGACGGACGGCTCTTTCTGCTCTACAAGTTTCGCACGATGAAGGCGGGCGCAGATCCCGAACTTCACCGTGAATATCAACGCGCTTTTATCGCGGGCCGCCCTGAAGCAAACATGGGAAAGGATCACAAGCCGACTTATAAACTTCTGGCTGACCCACGCATCACGCGAGTTGGAAAAATTTTGCGACGCACAAGTCTCGACGAAGTCCCGCAGCTTCTGAATGTATTGTCGGGTGATATGAGTCTCGTTGGACCTCGCCCACCGATACCTTATGAAGTTGAAGCTTACGAACTGTGGCACCGGAAGCGGCTCGATATGAAGCCGGGCCTGACAGGGCTCTGGCAGGTGTCGGGAAGAAATCGCTTGCCTTTTGAAGAGATGGTGCGGCTTGACCTTTTTTACATCGAGAACTGGTCGTTACTTTTGGATCTCAAAATTATTTTGCGGACAGGACTCGTGATGCTCAGCGGGTTTTAGCCACAGATTAACGCAGATGAAAGCGGATTCATTGACTCAAGCCAGCCAGCGCGAGTTCCAACAAGAGGATCTTTTTAATTCCTTTATACAGTGGTTCTATTTCACAATTCTCCGTGAGCGCGTGCGAATCGCTGCATGGACCAGCGCCCGTTGAAATCGAAGTTATACCTTGCAACAACGCGGCGCTCGAGTTGTTCGAGCCGGCGTTTGTGATCGGGGGATCGAAGCCCATCGCGCGATGGACTGCTTCTGCAATCTGCACCAAATGCGACTCGCGATTGCCCAGCAGGATTGCAGCGGGCGATGAAGAGATCACGTCCGTTTTCACTGTCATTCCTTCGCGCTTCGCTTCTTCATCGAGAATGGCGGCGATCTTTTTTTCCAGATCGGCGATCACATTGTTGTCGGTCGAGCGCAGGTCAAGGGAAAACCAGGCATCCGAGGCCTTTGCGTTAACCACTTCCGATCCGCCTA
The DNA here is from genome assembly GCA_046730815.1 of Acidobacteriota bacterium. Taxonomy (GTDB): domain Bacteria; phylum Acidobacteriota; class Blastocatellia; order Pyrinomonadales; family Pyrinomonadaceae; genus PSRF01. The sequence goes on along the minus strand of JBKPJS010000035.1, from coordinate 5,106 downwards.
ACATGCCGATGTTCAAGTTTGACGACGGATTGGTGGGAACCTTCAATTCGTAAATGCGTGCAATAGCACGAGCCATGGGCAAGGTTGCCGAGAAAGGAGGCGTGCGCGAGCGCGTGTGACCGCCCGGTCCAATGAAGTGATGGCGATACCAGTTAATTCCGATGCCGGCGTAGGTGAATCCTTCGTAACCGCCGTCGAGCGCGATGTAGTAGTCGACTTTCCCTTTGTTGTCTTTCGTGTACTGCCTCGCGCCACTCATTCCGGCTTCTTCGTCGGTGGTGAAAAGAAAAACCAGGTCGCCTTTGGTTTTGATCTTTGCAACGTCGAGTGCGCGAATCGTCGCGAGCAGGGCCTCGATGTTTCGGGTGTCGTCGCCTATGCCGGGAGCATAGACGCGGCCATCGCGAACCGTAGCTTTGATCTTTAGACCGGGTTGAAAAACCGTGTCCATGTGAGCGTCGAACACGGTGACTGGACCACCGCCGGTGCCTTTGCGCGTGGCGATCAGGTTGCCGGCAGAGTCGTAACGAATCTCCAGCGTGTGTTTGCGCAGCAGGCTTTCGATAAACTTAGCGCGTTCTTGTTCCTGTTTCGAAGGCGCGTTGATCTCCGTGATGGCGATCCACTCGCGCAGGATTTCGTCATGATTTTTGTCAAGATAGTCGAAGGCGGCTTTTGCGCGTGCGTCTTCCTGGATGGATTTCACTTGATCCGCGGGCGTGGGTGATTGCGCAAAAACATTAGACAGGATTGACAAGGTTGACAGAATTAGCAAGATGGCGCGCATGAAAGCTCTCTTTTAAGATGGAATAGTAGACCAGCAGCATTCTAATATGCCGCGTATGCAGATTTCGACCTGGCTCGATCGGGCCATCATTGCCTGCCTCTTTCTCATTGCCATATTCGCGCCTCATTCGATAGCCGCAACGCAGATTGCGTGGCTACTGGGCATAGCTCTCTGGGTCGCGCGTTTTGCTTTTTACCCGTGCCCGAAGCTGTTTCGTTCCCCCGTTGATTATGCACTGATCGGTTTCTTTATCCTCAGCGGTGTCTCAGGGATCTTCTCTTATAACCCGATCATGTCCACCGGGAAGATGCGCGCTGCGAGTTTATTCACGATCGTCTACCTAGTCGCCCAGAATGTACGCTCACTTTCACTAGTGCGGCTGCTGGCGTTTACATTAATCGCCTCGTGCATGTTGAATGTGCTGTCAACGGCCGAGCAGTTAGCTATCGGCAAAGGCGTAAAGGTCCAGGGCGTCGCAGCGAATAGTCCACTCGCGAAAGCGGTTTTTCGCACGCGGACTATCACCCAGCCGACACCGGTCATTAACGGCGATACGATTTGGGAAGTTGATGGGCAACGTGTTGATAGTCCCGAAGAGATCGCTGCGGCGCTCGCCTCGGGACCGCCGACTGCCAAAGTCAAAATCTACCGAGTTGAATGGATGCCCGAGCTCGAAGTACCACGCGGACAATTGCTGCCGGGAACGAACGTACTGGAACAGTTAGGCATCAGCGGCTGGTCACGTGGTCGCGATTGGCGTGCTACCGGTTTTTATAACCACTGGGTCACTTACGCAGAAGTGCTGCAACTGATCGCTTCGCTGGCGTTGGGAATATTTCTGGCGCTCACGAGGAAGAAGAGCGTCGCCGGATTGTTGTTGGCTCTCGCCGTGCTTGGGCTCGTTTTCGCGTTGGGAATGACAGTGACGCGTGCTTCATGGATCGGGTTTGCGGTTTCAGTGATTACGATGTTGCTGTTGACCTCGTCGCGTCGCACGATCCTCATTGCCGGCGGCTTGGCGATACCACTCGTCCTGGCAAGCATCTTCCTACTCCAGCAAAAACGCAGTATCGGTTTCATCGACAAACAAGATCAATCGACGAGCTGGCGCCAGATGGTTTGGCGCGAAGGTTTTGAACTGCTCGTCAGTAAACCGCGTCATCTTCTCTTCGGCGTGGGGATGGATTCGATCAAGGGACACTGGCGCGAGTGGGGCCTGTTTGATAACGGCCGGCAGCCCATCGGCCACATGCATTCAAACCTGCTTCAGATCGCACTCGAACGCGGTGTTCCAGCGCTGATCGTCTGGTTGATTCTGCTCGCGCTTTACGTTCGCCTGCTCTGGCGAATCGTTCGTCGCGAAGGTCCACCTGAAGAAATTCGCAATTTCTCCAGGGGCCTGGCAGCCGGCGCGCTAGGCGGCGCGCTTGGCTTCTTCACGAGTGGCTTGGTCCATTACAACTGGGGCGACTCTGAAGTAGTAACTGTTTTCTACTTCATCATGGGGTTGTGTTTGATAGTTGATAGGACCAATCAACGGGACACCGAGTCAAGTGTCCGGGTCTGACGGGTGCTGGTAGCGTTCGATGTCTTCGCCGTCGTACGAACCTTTGTGAAAACAGCTCGGACATTCAACGACGTAAGTAGCCTTAATCTTTGCCTCACCTTGCGAAAGATCCGGAAAAAGAATCTGTTTCGCCTGGCAGTGCTCGCAAGTGAAACGCAGATACCACTGACCGGGGGTTAGCGTGCGCATGCTTGATGCCTCTTCGATTTCCTTAAATGGGCGAGAGGACCGGGGCTACAAAAGTGCCTTTTCTTATAAGCGAGAAGCTGGTGGGCGTCAAGACTTTTCCGGTTCAAATAGCGGTCAATAGGACCTATAGGACGTATACGACCTATTTCCCCCCGGCGACGGAAACGATCTTTTGAATAATCTTCGGATCGTCCGGCAGCAGCCCCGATTTCGGCAGTCGCGGAGTCAGCGTGACCCAGTTTTCGTCCATCGCAAATACCTTGCGAAATAGCGGCAACGATTCGTCTACGCGGCCCATGTTCACCAAGGCGACTGCATGCCAGTAGATCATCTCGGCATTATCCGGCACTAACTTCTCCGCCGCTCCATACTCCCGCAGCGCGCCCTCGTTGTCTTTCTTCTCGACCGCGAGATCGCCGGCATTCATGTGGTTGTAGGCCCGTTGCAATCGAACAAGACGACGAAGCTCTATTAATGGTTGCGCACTGTCGTCAACGCGCAGATCAAAGGTGCGATCTTTCCACGCTTGGCCAGTTGGCTTTCCGGTGACGACGATTATCGCTGCTGACTGTCGCCCGCGAATGTCGCCGCCTGCTGCCTGTGCCGCGTCCAATGCAGCCAACATTCGCTCGGCGAGGTCGCCGCGCGTGTTCTCAAAAGCACGCGCCATCGCCGGCCAGACTTTATCGTTGAGCATCAAGTTGGCCTGCACGGAAAAGTTCTTCCCAACGATGTGTCCCGCCGCCTGAATGTCGTTCTTACCGGTCCACGCATCGACGCGTCCCTGCGCATCGATCATCGCGACTTGCCGGACTTCTCTGCCTTCATCCTTCGCGAGCAATTCTTTCAGCGCATCTGGTGCACTCTTGCCGCCGCGCATCAACTCGAGACCGTTCTTCCCATAGCTCGGATCGACAAACGACTGCGTCGCCACTGCACCCACTCCTGCTTCAGCCCATGGGACGATCGGACCAACCGAGAACCAGTGTGACTGCACGGCAACACCCAACTCGCCAGTCGCAGCATCGCGCGCAACGATCGAAAAAGTGTGAACCGGACGCACCGGCGAAGTGTCGGAGGTCAACCCTGAAACTTGTGGCCTCGGCAGAGTAAAGGCGAGCACTACGAGAATAAGGAAAGCCACGCGCATTTTTAAACCTCCCTGATTATGAACTCACGAGACGAACGGATAAAACGGCGTGTTACGAAAGATCCAAAACGAAACGACGACAACGAACAACGCATAGATAAACGGCGCCGGCAGCGCGTTCTGCCGCGGCACGCCGCCACGCAACACGATCACGCTGTAACGAAGAAACGCGAACAGCATGAACGGGATCGCCAGCAGGAAAAGCGGATTAAGCTCGAAAGCGGTCAGGAAGTGACCGTGGAGAATCTGGTGCATGGCCCGAGTGCTGCCACAGCCCGGACAAGTAAAACCGGTAAAGAAGCGAAAGAGGCAGATAGGAAAGAAGCCTGACTTCCCAGGTTCAAACACGAACAAATAAGCAGCACCGGCCAACAACAACGACCAGATTGCGATGACGGTCGAGCGCCGGTAGATGAACTCAGAAGCCATGACCGATTAATGCTGCCTAAAAAGGCTGTCGGAGTAAAGTGAGGTGCTGTGAGAGGAACTCTTAAAACCAGCCCTTCTTGTTCTGTATATACGTTCTCACGAACTCTTCGTCAGACTTGGTCAGGTAGATCACGCCCTCGACGATGCTGAGAATGTTTGTGAGCCCGCAAGTCAGCACGCCGAGCACGAGTTGGATAATTCCCTCGGTCGTGTATCCCAGAATGAATTTGTGCACTCCGAGCCAGCCGACCAATATCGCACAGATTCCGGCGGTGATTTTCTTGTCGGCGCCGAGTGCTTTCCAATCAGTCATGGCCCCACCTGGATTAACAGACTGCATCGGCTGATATCCGGTGCTCACGGAAGTGAGCGGGGTCTGACAGTTCGTACAATACTGCGCCAGGTCGTCGTTAACCGCTCCGCATTTTGTGCAGAATCTGCTCATCTTTTTAGCTCTCCAACAGGCTCGCAAAACCGGGCTGACGAGATCAGCCCGGTGCATGATCTAGAGCGCGAGGCCAGGCTTTTAGCCCCGGCTGTTTAGTTGAGATGTGGCGTTAGAAATTAGAACTTCCCGCCAAACCCATTCCCACACCCATGATGACTACGAATAGTACGTAGCAAATTATTCCCACCAATCCCAAACCGATGGCGATGTAGCTGAACATCTTCGCTTTCTTCGAAGCATCGAGAGCGCCTGCAGTATCGCCGGCCGCGACCTTGCCATTCACCTGGGCTGCAAAGATTACCGCGACGATTCCGAGCGGCAGGCAACAGAAAAGGGAGATGATTGCCAACACGAGGTAATTAGGGACGCTGGCGGCAGGCGTGCCCGTTCCGGGCGGGGGAGTCCATTCTTGAGACATTCAGTTTCTCCTGAAGACTAGTTTTGAAAGATTCCGGCGATCAATAAGAGTGTCGCTCACGCGGCGTATGCGCCTGGTCCTCCGCTGGTGTCAGGTGGAGGAGGCGGCATCATGGCCT
>JBKPJS010000034.1:0-7159 GCA_046730815.1 Acidobacteriota bacterium | reverse complement strand
GGCCATTGATTGCGGCCACTGCTCGATTCGCCACGGTCTTCTTCACACGATTGGTGTCACCAGCGCCAGGCTGCTCTGAGCGCATTCCGAGTTCGAGCCCGCGGCGGCTTTCATCGACCTGCTTTCTCAACTCCGTCAGCGTTGCGGCAATCTTCGCGGCATTGATCGGCTCCATGCGGCGTCGCGCTTCTTCCAACTCGATGATCCTGCCTGCAAAGGGAAGCAGCGGCTCGATCTCGTTGATCTGTCGCGACTGGATATCGAGTTGGCGCAACTCATATTCGAGATGGTTTTTGAAGAGTATGTAATCGATCTTGCCATCCTGGCTCATCGAATCGAAGTTGATACTTTGTAGCGAGGCCAGCCACTCGTTGTAGAACTTTTTAAATCGTTCGCGTCGAGCACTCGACACGGCCACGGGATACGTGCGCATAAGACTGCCACGATCGACAGTGTACCGCTCAATAGCGCTCCGCATCTCGCTGACCGGCGCCTTCGCTCCGTTAGGATCTACAGCAGCAGCTTTCGTACGCGCTCCACCGTTAGTGCGAGTGGAAGTCTGCGCCGGGATTTGAACCAGAACACAGCAGAGTATTACAACGACAACTAAAGCCCTTGCTGAGCGCATGCTTGATGTCTCCTAAGTGGGTTGGTCTCGGAGGGGATATGCTATCGCAAAATGCGGATAGTGTTTGGAAAATTTATTGGCCCGTCGTCCCCACCTTAAATTTGTTATTCTAGACAACAGCGAGAAAGTCCATGAATACTGTGACCAAAAAAACCAAGGTCGAGCCTGATGGCTGGCTTAAGGTTCAGGCCCCACCCGAACTGGAAAACCAAGAGGTCGACGTGATCATAGTACCGAAGCGGCCGACTGCCTCAGAACGCCTGGCCGCGTGGCAAAGTCTATTTGAAGACACGCAAAGCCTGCCTGATTTGAAAGAAATCACGGAAGAAGAAATTCAGAAGGAAATTGATGATTATCGTGCCGAACGATGAACGTTCTGGTGGATACGAATGTCGTGGTTTCGGCTGTTATTCACGACGGTAATCTGAATGGTTGTTGTTGCCCACTCAAGCTGCTCTGCACTAGAAGTCAGTTTTACAGGATTTACATGATTATCAGGATTAACATGTAAGTCATGTCTAATCTTGTAATCTTGTCTTACTTGCTCTATCGAGGAGGGCTTTGCTAGAATCCAGCCTCGTTACGAGGCAGTTTCTAACTTTTGGTAGGACGCTCCGGAAGACCTTCGTCATGAATCGGACATTCACTCGATTCTTTACTTTTTGATTGCCGACCCGCAACTACGCGGGCGCGCGGCGAAGGCGCTCCTATCGAATCCGATCGACTGTAGTAACAATTAGTGAATCGTAAATCGTAGGGAATGTCTTCGGCCTTGGGACTAAAGGGTCTTTGTTGTAGTCCCGGCGCGTCGGTTGTTGGCGGCTGAGGACACAGAAATGAGCGAGATCAACGTACAACTGAAGAATGGTGAGCCAGTTCCCGTGCCTGATTCAGCCACGGTCGCGGAAGCTCTCAAGAAGCTCGATCGCGATCTGGCGAAGCAGGCTTTGGCCGCAAAGGTGGGCGACCGCGAGGTAGACCTCACGGCGCCGCTCGAGACGCTTCGTGCAAACGGCGAATCAGTTCAAATCGAACCGATTGTGCCCGAAACGCGCGACGGCCTTGAGATCCTGCGTCATTCGACCGCGCACCTGCTCGCCGCGGCGGTCCTCGATCTGTTTCCCGGTACGAAACTGGGAATTGGACCAGCGCTGCTCGACGATCCGCGCTACGGCTTTTTCTACGACGTGATTACGCCGCAGTCGCTGACGGAAGCCGATCTGCCCGTCATTGAGAAACGGATGAAGCAGATCGCAAGCAAGAATCTCGGTTATCGTCGCCAGGAGATTCCCAAAGCTGAGGCGCTGCGCGTTTTCAGTGAGCGGCAGGAACCGCTGAAGTGCGAATTGATCGACGAGAAAGCCGGCGAAACGGTCAGTGTCTACTACATCGACGGCTCGCCGTTCATCGATTTCTGTCTTGGTCCACACGTGCCAAACACGAACAAGCTGCGTGCTTTCAAACTGCTTTCGCTCGCCGGCGCTTACTGGAAAGGCGACGCGTCGCAACAGCAGATGCAGCGCATCTACGGCACGGCGTTCTTCACGCAGGAAGAGCTCGACGCGTGGCTCAAGCAACGTGAAGAGGCGGAGAAGCGAGATCATCGGCGGCTTGGTCGCGAGCTCGATCTGTTTTCGATCCTGGAAGACTATGGGCAAGGCTTGATCTTCTGGCATCCGAAGGGCGGCGCCATTCGCAAGGAGATGGAAGACTATCTGCGTCATGAGTTGCTAGTGCGTGGATACGGTCTGGTCTTCACGCCGCACATCGCGAAACGCGAATTGTGGTTCACGAGCGGGCACGAGGAAAACTACGCCGACTCGATGTTCTCTCCGATGGAATTCGAGGAGCAGCAGTTTCGCATTAAGCCGATGAACTGTCCGGGTCACATCGGCATTTACAAGTCAGCACAACGCTCGTATCGCGATCTGCCGCTTCGCTACGCGGAGCTCGGTACGGTCTATCGAGCCGAACTTTCCGGCACGTTGCATGGCCTGACGCGAGTACGCGGCTTTACGCAGGACGACGCGCACATCTTCTGTACGAGAGAAACGGTGCGCGCTGAGATTCTCGGCTGCATCGACTTTGCTTTTCATCTTTTCGGAGTGTTTGGCTTCAAGGACATCAAAGTCGAGCTTTCAGTCAGAGGTGAAGATCGCAGTGCTTACCTCGGTTCGGACGAGGACTGGGAACGTGCTGAAGCGGCGCTAGTAGATGCTTTGAACAGCCGGCAGATTCCGTACCAGCGAATCGCAGGCGAAGCCGTTTTCTATGGTCCAAAAATCGACATCCGTGTCGAAGATGCGATTGGCCGCACGTGGCAGTTGACGACGGTGCAGTTTGATTTCAATTTGCCGAAGCGTTTTCAGCTCGAATACATCGGCGAAGATAACAAGCCGCACGAGCCCATAATGATTCATCGCGCCTTGTTTGGATCGATGGAACGTTTCTTCGGTGTCTTGATCGAACACTACGCCGGAGCGTTTCCGATGTGGCTTGCGCCGGTGCAAGTCGCGCTGCTGCCGATTACGGATCGCGTGAACGATTATGCTGAAGAACTGGCACGTGAGCTTCGCGCGGAAGGCTTTCGTGTCGAGGCGAATCTGCGAAGCGAAAAAATTGGCGCTAAGATTCGCGATGCGCAATTACAGAAGGTGCCGTTTATGCTCGTGCTCGGCGATCGTGAGATGGAGCAGAAAACGGTGGCAGTTAGAGAACGTGCACGGGGTGACATCGGCGTGTTGTCAATTGCGGAATTCAAAGAGATGGCGCGCCGGTTGGTTGCGACGCGCGCGTTAACTAACAACAATCAAACCCAGGAGGTGCAGCAATAGCTACAGGCTTTCGCGGTCGCGGTCAGCGTCCTGATAACCGGCGTTTGCCGCCGGTTCGCATTAACGAAAGAATTCGCGTGCCTGAGGTGCGCGTGATTGGTGAGGAAGGTGAGCAACTGGGCGTGATGGATGTGCGCGATGCGGTTCGCGCCGCCCGGGAGAAGGGGCTCGATCTCGTTGAGGTCGCTCCAAATGCCGATCCTCCCGTTTGCCGGATCATCGACTTCGGAAAGTATCAGTACGAAGCGAAGAAGAAGGCGAACGAGGCGAAGAAGAAGCAAGTAACGATCACGGTCAAGGAAGTAAAGTTTCGGCCGGGCACTGACGATCACGATTACGACTACCGCATGAAGCATGCGCGCGAGTGGTTGCAGGACGGCGACAAAGTGAAAGCCACGATCTGGTTTCGCGGGCGCGAGATGACTCACCGCGAGTTGGGCGCGCGGATACTGGAGCGGCTTGAGCACGACCTCGCCGATGTAGGTGAGGTTGAAGCGCGGCCAAGGATGGAAGGGAACCAGATGTTCATCATTCTTGGACCAAAGAGACATAAGGGTGGCGCGAAGGAAACGCAGCCCAACCAGTAAAAGGAAAGGAAAGTAAGCAATGCCCAAACTTAAGACACACAAGGGTGCGGCCAAGCGAGTGCGTTTGACGGCCACTGGAAAGATCAAACGAGGCCATTCGCACGCGCGCCACATATTGACGAAGAAAACCAACAAGCGAAAGCGTCACCTGGACATCGATGTGCTCGTCTCGAAGGCGGATCATGATCGCGTGATGTCGATGTTGCCTTACGGCAGAGATTAATAAAACGTCCATCCACAGATTACACAGATTTCATAAAACAAATCTGTGTAATCTGTGGATGGAGCTAATTAATAAGGAGGAATCATCATATGCCTAGAGCGAAACGGGGCAACAAACGTCTTGAGAGACGCAAGAAGATATTGAAACTCGCGAAGGGGTATCGCGGCACCAAGTCGAAACTCTACCGTTCAGCGAAAGAGTCAGTTGAGCGCGGTTTGAACTTCGCTTACACGGGACGCAAATTGAAGAAGCGCGACTTCCGCAGCTTGTGGATTGTGCGCATCGGAGCAGCCGCACGCTTGAATGGTCTCAATTATTCACAGCTCATGCACGGTCTAAAACTCGCTGGGCTGGAACTCGATCGAAAGGTTCTGGCGGATCTCGCCGTGCATCAACCGGAATCGTTTGCAACCGTCGCGTCGCAGGCCAAGAGCGCGCTCGAAAACGAACAGAGAAACAAGGCGGCGTAGTCTCCTGAAAGGAATAGACCTGTGAAATACAAAACCAACAGAACCGGCTTCCTGATACTCACGTTCCTGCTGGGAACTATCGCGGCTTTTGCCCAGGCGACTGCGCCTCAGAATGTTTCAGGCACGTATGAAGGTATGGTGAAGAGGCCCGGCGCAACGACTGAGGAAAAAGTTTCGCTCGAGTTGAGAGACGAAGGCGGAAAAATCACAGGACATGCGACTCACGGTGATATGAGCGCCGAAGTGACAGACGGAAAACTGGAAAACGGAACGCTCACGCTCAACTTCGGCAAAGATGCGAAGTTCGTTGCCAAAGTTGATGGTGACAAACTCATCGGCGAGGCGATACATGGAACCGAGAAGATCACCATGGAGCTGAAGAAGATTACGCCTGGTGCCACTGCTGCTCCCGCCGCTGCTCCCGCCGCTGCTCCCGCCGCTGCTCCCGCCGCTGGTCCAGTTAATCTCAGCGGTGAGTGGGATGGGGTTGCGGACGCGAATGGACAGCCGTTTCCGTTTTTGCTCGTGCTCAAGGTTGAAGGCGAGAACGTCACGGGCAGCAGCAGTTCGCAACTCGGCGATTCGACGCTCAAAGCGGGTTCGTGGAAAGACGGCAAGCTCGTGTTTCAGCTTGAAGGTCAGAACGGTGTGATCTCGATGAGCGCGACGGTCGTCGAGGGGAAACTTTCAGGCGAGTTCGATTACGCCGGCCAGTTGCAAGGCAAGTGGGTCGCTGTTAAGAAAAATTAGACAGGATTTCAGGATGTTTCAGGATTACAAGATTAGATCCTGTTCATCCTGAATCTTGTAATCCTGTAAAGGTTTTAATGACGGATCAATCACCCGAGCAACAACTGGAGGCAGCCCGCAAAGCGTTCGAGCAAGAGTTCGAGCGCTTTGTTGTTGATTCCTCAGATTGGACTCCGACTGAGAAGCAGCGCGCTTTGGCAGACTTCCGCACACGCCACTTCGGAAAAAAAAGTGAACTGGCAGCTTCGAAGCGGTTGATTGGTCGCATTCCGGCCGAAGAGCGCGCCGCCTTTGGGCAGTTGGTCCAATCGATTGTCGATACATACGGGGGAATGATCGAAAAGGTCGAACTGGAGTTAAAGGAGCAAATCGATAACGAACGCACGGCCCGCGAAAGCATCGACGTGACGCTGCCGGGAAGGCGGCCACGCTCCGGACATCGCCATCCGATTACGTTGCTGCGCGAGCGTTTGGAAGACGTGTTTGTCGCCCTTGGCTATGCAATCGAAGACGAACGAGAGATCGAGACTGACTTCTACAACTTCGACGCGCTCAACATCCCGGAGAACCATCCGGCGCGAGCGTGGCAGGACACGTTCTACACCACTGACGGCTTTGCGCTTCGTTCGCAGACCTCCACTGTCCAGATTCATGCAATGCAACGTCGCGGCGTGCCTGTTCGGATGATTGCGCCGGGCCGTGTGTTTCGACGCGATACTCCCGATCCTACGCATAACCCGATGTTCTTTCAGGTTGAAGGCCTGTGTGTGGATCGCGGCATAACGATGGCGCACCTGAAGGGAACGGTCGCGGAGTTTCTGCGACGCATGTTTGGTCCTGACACAGTGACGCGCTTTCGCCCGTCATATTTTCCGTTTACCGAACCAAGCGCGGAGTTTGATTTCAGTTGCTTCAAATGCAAGGGCAGCGGATGTCGCATCTGCAAGAATTCGGGATGGATTGAGTTGGGCGGCTCGGGGATGGTCCACCCAAACGTGCTGCGCGCTGTGGGTGTCGATCCGCAAGAGTATTCCGGTTTTGCGTTTGGTTTCGGAATCGATCGCATGAGCGCGCTGATGTACGAGCTCGACGATATTCGGCTGCTGTTCGAGAATGACGTGCGATTCCTGGAGAAGTTCGAGTAAAACCATCCGCAGATTACACAGATGTTTATTAGTTTCAACTGGCTTAAGGAATTCACGGAAACTAGGCTCAGCCCGGATGAGTTGCGCGAGCGGCTGACCATGGTTGGTCTGGCTATTGACGCGGTTGAGAACCACGACCACGATGCGGTGCTCGATGTTGAAGTGCCGTCGAACAGGCCTGACTGTCTTTCTCACGTGGGCATTGCGCGCGAAGTTGCCGTGATTGAAAAAGGCCGGATGCATTTGCCCGCCGCGAAGCTGCCAAAAACCCAAGGACGCTCGAAGGATCTGACGTCAGTTGAAATTAAGGATCCGGATCTGTGTCCGCGATACGCCGCACGGCTCGTGCGAGGCGTGAAGATTGGCCCATCGCCTGATTGGCTCGCGAAGCGTCTCGAGACGATTGGTCAACGACCAATCAACAACGTTGCGGATATCACCAACTACGTTCTTCACGAACTGGGCCAGCCTCTGCACGCGTTTGACTTCGAAAAATTAGGCGGCCATCGCATCGTCGTGCGT
>JBKPJS010000033.1:0-10905 GCA_046730815.1 Acidobacteriota bacterium | reverse complement strand
GATCTCGTCTGCCGCAGGAACTCGCTGGCTTCGGAACTATAGATCTCGTGTTGTTCCTCCGACACCCGGCACAACTCGAGATTTGCTTCAATCAACTTGCAACTTCGCCGGGAACGATCGACAAACGTCGCATAACTCGCCCCGCGTGAGAGTGCTTCGATGCCAACCGCACCTGAGCCCGCGCACAGATCGAGAAAGCGCGCCTCTTCAATGCGTGGCGCGATCACGTTGAAGAGTGTTTCACGCAGCCGATCAGACGTCGGCCTCACGTTCATCGATGGCGGGCTCTTGAGATTCCGCCCCTTGTAAGCGCCGGCAATAATGCGCATCTCGTTAACTATCCGACCGCAGCGAGTCCAAATCGCGGATCCTGTTTGATGCGCGCGATCATTTTTGCGGTGACTGCAGACTTCTCTTTGCCGAGATAGAACTCGGCCTCCTGCTTTGCCTGTTCGAGGATTTCCTGATCGCGCACGATGTTTCCGATACGAAATTCCGGCAATCCGGATTGTTTGATCCCCAACAATTCGCCCGGGCCCCGCAATTCGAGATCCTTCTCGGCGATGATAAAGCCGTTGGTTGTTTTTGCCATGATGCCCAGGCGCTCCTCTGCGATTACCGTCTTCTTGTCACTGGTCAATAAGACGCAGTAACTCTTCTCCGCGCCACGACCGACACGTCCGCGCAACTGGTGAAGTTGCGATAGACCAAAGCGCTCCGCGTGTTCAACAATCATCACTGAGGCATTTGGAACATCAACTCCGACTTCAATCACCGTGGTCGAAACAAGAATCTTGATCTCGCCGGCGACGAACGCACTCATCACCTTATCTTTCTCGGCGGACTTCATCTTGCCGTGCAACAAACCGACGGAAAGTTTCGGAAAGACGGTGTCGCGCAAATACTCATAGCGACGCGTGGCATCTTTCAAATCCATCTTCTCCGACTCTTCAACGAGCGGATACACCACGTAAACCTGCCGGCCCGCTTTGACTTCACACGAAATCAATCGTTTCACTTCCTGTCGTTGGTCTTCACCAAAGACCATCGTCTCGATTGGCGTACGCCCCGGCGGCAACTCGTCGATCACCGAAACATCGAGATCACCGTAAACCGTCATCGCCAGCGATCGTGGAATCGGTGTGGCAGTCATCACTAGCACGTCGGGATTCAGTCCGCGCGCACGCAGCTCTGCTCTCTGCATCACGCCGAAGCGGTGCTGTTCGTCGATCACGACGAGACCGAGCTTTGCAAACGCAACCGCTTCTTGAATCAACGCCTGCGTACCGATGCAGGCGTTTATTTCGCCCTCCTTTAACGCAGTGTGCAGTCGTCGCTTCTCTGCCGCGCGCACTGAACCAGTCAACAACTCCACGCGATACGGCGCCTTTGCGAGCAGGCGTTTGATACTGCGCGCGTGTTGCTCGGCAAGAATTTCAGTCGGCGCCATTAGCGCGGTTTGAAGATCATTTTCCATCGCGGCGATCATCGCAATAACTGCCACGATGGTTTTGCCGCTGCCGACGTCGCCCTGCAACAGACGATTCATCGGCGCGGTTGATTGCATGTCGTTGAAAATTTGTGCGGTGACTTTTCGCTGGGCGCGCGTCAGCTTGAACGGCATCACCGACGCGATCGCGTCTTTAACAGACTTATCTATGCGCATGGGCGTGTCTTTCGATTCTTTGACTCGCTGACCTCGCTTCACGCCGATGGCGAAGGTCACCCAAAAGAAGTCTTCGAAGATCATGCGCAGGTGTGCCTGGCTGCGCGAGACTTCATAATCGACCATCGACGCGGTTTGCGGAGGAAAGTGAATCTCACGCAATGCTTGCGCACGTCCGATGAGATGTGTGCGCTGCAGCAAGTCCGCGGGAAGAGTTTCTTCGATGGATTCGTCGGGAAGAATGGCAAGCACCGCGTGCACGATTTCTCGCACGCGCTTGGAGTTGAAGTCGCCGAGTTTGCGATAAACAGGTACGCGACGCCCAACATGAATCGCGGCAAGCGATGGATCGGGCCGGTTCTCTTCGGCCTGTTCCGGATCGTCTTCGTCGGCGGCTTCGAGGGGCAACAGAACCTCCAACTCGTCCGCAGGTTTGTTCAACCTCAACTTGTAAGTGTTGCGACGCGCTTCCCATTCCCACTTGCCAAACGTGATGAAGCGTGTGTCTCGCACGAGTCGCGCGGTGTAGTACTTGACAATGTCGTAAGCACGCCGGCCTGACACGAACCACCAAACAATTACTTCTCGACCTGTCTTCGCGGCATCGATCCCGGCAACTTCAAAGATGAAGAGTTGCGGTCTTCCGTAACCCTTTTTCACAGGATAGCCATGCGCTTGCGTGACGGTAAGCTCGAGCGACGCTTCCATGCCGTCGCGCAGCTCTTTAATTGAAGCAGGACGAGATCTATCCTCGTAGCGCATCGGGAAGTAGGTGAGTAGATCTTCGACCGTCACCTCGGCAAGGGACTTTTTATGAGTTTGAGTCGCAAGGGCTTTGGCGAGCTTGTGAGAAAGCGTCTCACCTAATCGTGCGATCCGGAAGCTGTGAAGATCCTCAATCGGAGTGTTGAGGGAGATGGCGCTGGGCATCGGCGCGATCATAACATAGCGAATGGAGAGGAACGTTTATGACAAACGAGAGAGCATCCGACACGACACGCGACGGTTTGAAGGTGTTGCGGCAGGGGTTGCTGCGGCTGCACAAGACTTTGCTCGATCTCGAAAGACGCGACTATGAACGAGCGCGCGGGCGGATCAGTAACAGTTACGAGTTTCTGCAGTTAGTGCTGAAGGATCCGTGGTTTGATTGGCTGCACCGTCTTTCAGAGCTCATCGTGCAAATCGACGAGACGTTGGACACTCACGACACTGAAAAGCCTGCGACGGAAGACGACGCTAAAGCATTGATCGAGAGGGCGAGGACATTATTGGCGCCGGCAGAAACCGGTAGCGAGTTTCAAAAGAACTACTTTCTCGCGTTGCAGCAGTCGCCCGATGTGGTGCTGTTGCATTCCGAGTTGATGAGGGTATTAGGGCGGTAAGGTTTTTTTGTAGGGGTGGCCCTCTGTGGCCACCCGTTCGTTTGTTATGGCCGGCGGCGGGTGGCCACGGAGGGTCACCCCTACAAAACTAGATACAGTACTTCTCAAAGGCTTGCGTAAGCTCTCCTGCGATCTCGTTCGCATTGCGGCCTTCGATCTGATATCTCTCGAGCATGTAGACCAGTTCACCGTCCTTCAGCAGGGCGATTGACGGAGAAGACGGTCCATAGCCAGTGAAGTAGCTGCGAGCTCGTTCTGTCGCGTCGATGTCAGCACCGGCAAACACCGTCGCGATTTTGTCCGGCTTCACTTCATTCTGAAGAGCGAGCGCCACACCAGGACGCGCCTTTCCTGCCGCGCAGCCGCAAATAGAATTCACAACCACCATCAACGTGCCTTTGCTATTTCGAAGCGTATCGTCAACTGCTTCAGGCGTTCTAAGTTCCTCGACACCAAGCCGCGTCAAATCCTCGCGCATGGGACGTATCATGATTTCGGGATATGGCATTTCGTGAGTCTCCTTTAATTCTTGAATCTTAAAAGTTTTTACGCAAAGGCGCAAAGATCGCCACGAAGAAGCACAAAAAGCACAACAGACGAGCTCACCTTTTTTGTGCTTTATGTGACTTTTCGTGGCGATCTTGCTTAGCCACTACTGAAGATGGAGATCCGGCGTGGGGCGTCGCTGTCGCCTTCGATGGTGATTCGCCAGACGTTGCCCGGGAGGGGGTAGTTTCCCATCCGCTCGGCCCACTCGATTA
The DNA here is from genome assembly GCA_046730815.1 of Acidobacteriota bacterium. Classification (GTDB taxonomy): domain Bacteria; phylum Acidobacteriota; class Blastocatellia; order Pyrinomonadales; family Pyrinomonadaceae; genus PSRF01. Next base: position 7,096 of record JBKPJS010000033.1, on the reverse strand, counting down.
CGATCACTGCTTGTTCCTCAGCTAATAGATCGTCGAGGTCGACCGCGTGGGCCGCGCTGGCTCCTTCGTCGAGACGATAGAGATCGATGTGATAGAGCTGCAAACGTCCCGCGTGCGGATTCACGAGCGTGAATGAAGGACTCGTGACGTCTTCCTCCGCGACACCCAACGCGGCGCAAATCCCTTTTACAAATAGAGTTTTTCCAGCGCCGAGCGGCCCGCTGAGTAAGAGAATCTCGCCGCCCTCGAGTCGCGCGCCGATCTGGTGGCCGTAGTTGAAAGTCTCTTCCAAAGCTTGGCTGATGAACTCACCTGTAGGAATGTGGGTTGTTATGGCTGTTCTCCACGCGGATCGAGAAAACAGATCGCGTCGCTGAAATGTTCGCGAATGTCCGAAGCGACAACGGCTCGCATTCCGAGTTTCTTCGCGGCAAAGTCACCAGCCAGGCCGCCGACGTAGAGCGCCGCAACCGTCGCCGCAACCGGATCGGCCTTTCTAACGAGCGTCGCGTAAGCTTGAGCAAGAAACCCGGAAATGAGACCGGTAAGCGTGTCGCCGGAGCCGCCGGTGCCGAGTCCTGCGTTTCCAGTCGGGTTGATAAACACTCGACCATCGGGCGCGGCTACAAGCGGTCGCGAGCCTTTGAGAACAAGAATAACCTGGTGAGCAGTTGCAAACTCACGCGCAGCGGCGACGCGATCGTCAAGCGCCGCTTTGTTGTCCGCGCCGATCAGTCTCAGCATCTCGCCGGGGTGTGGAGTCAACACCAAAGGAAGGGGATCCGAGCCGCCAAGATCAGCAGGCCAGGGCGCGAGCGAGTTCAATCCATCCGCGTCGATCACGCATGGTTGTGTTCGTCGCTCTATCACCTTGTAAACAAATGACCGAGATCGCTCGTCGTCTGAAGTAAGCCCTGGTCCAACTGCAACTACAGTGGCTTTTTCAGCGAGCTTCAAAAAATGGTTCGCAGCTTCGTCGCTCACAACGCCACGATCCGTTTCCGCCAGGGCTGTAGTGATCACTTCCGGCATCGCGCTGCCGGCCACAGAAGATTGCGCCGACGCTGGAGTCGCGATCGTGACCAGCCCGGCGCCTGCTCGCATCGCGGCATTTCCGCACAAAGCCGCGGCGCCTGAATAGCCGCGCGAGCCCGCGGCGATTAAGACGTGGCCATGCGTGTTTTTGTACGACTCGCGAGTGTAGCGAGTGCTCACCAGCCATTGCCGCGCGTCTTCTGCCTCGGTCAAGAATAACCATGGTTTCGTTGCTTCTATCAATGAAGAAGGAGAACCAATATCCGCGACAACAAGTTCACCACCGAAGTCGCACGCGGGCGAAAGAACATTAGCTTTCTTGGCGGCAGTGAAGGTCACCGTGAGGTCTGCCTGGATCGCTGGTCCAATCGGTTTTGCCCTGTCAGAATTGAGTCCCGACGGCATGTCGATCGCCAGAACGAGTGGACGCCATCCTGAGGCACGGTCGCGTGCCTCCCGCAGCATCGACAAATGTTCGATGACTTTGAGGAAAACGCCTTCGAGTGGGCGCGTCAAACCCGTTCCAAAAAGAGCATCGACGATGACATCGTAAGCGTGACGCGGCTTCGCGACCTGTTCCCACTCAGCTACGCTCTCACATTCGATAAACGTAAGCGGAGCCGGAGATTCCGGAGAGCCGGCCTCGAAGCTTGCCAAACGGCTCGCTGACTCGAAGTTGGTGCGCGCGTCTCCTGTTGTCTCTGAGAGCTTGCCGAACAGTACAACGCTGCAATGCATGCCGGAGCGAGTCATCGCGCGAGCCAACGCCGCGCCATCGCCGCCGTTATTACCTTTGCCACAAAGAATGAGCGCTCTCTTGTCAGTCAGCTCGCCGTCGAGACGCGCGCGAACCGCGTCGAGACAGGCGGCGCTTGCGGCTTCCATCAGGAGCAGGGAAGAGGTGTGATAGTTTTCGACAGTGAGACGATCGATCTCGCGGATCTGTTCAGCGGAGAGTACAGGTTGCACGACAGGGATGATAAGTCATTTTTACAGGATTGACATGATTACCCAGGATTGACATGTAAATCCTGATAATCCTGTAAACGCGAAAAAGCGGCCATGGGCCGCCCCCCGCCTGCCCGCCGCTGCTCCAACCGTCCATTTTTCCAGGATGCTTAAGCTAAAGAACCAATCGCCAGACATCTCCAGAAAAAAGATTCTGGAACAGGAGTTCAGCCTGTTCCAGAATCGAAGGAGCGTTTTTTGTAAGGCTTATATCGTTATCGCAGCGCGAACGTTACTGCGAGTCCCTGGTTGTACCTGTTCAGTCGCCGGCGATAAGCCGGTACCGATCAGGTGCATCATCGTCTCACAAACTTCTCTCGAGCCAGTGCCTACTACCTGTCCCTTTTCATCTTCGAGAACGTAGATTCGGCCAGTCGAATCGAGGGGAAGAATCATTGGCCTCGTGTACATTTCTTACTCTCCCGTGTTGAGTCTTAACTTACTTCTGATTGCGGTTCTTAAAGCGACGTCTAAGCGCGCCCGCAGTTCCGACGAGTCCGCTACCGAGCAGGAACAAGCTGGCTGGTTCGGGAACCTCGGGAGTATTGTTTGCGGGAGCGAAGCCGCCGAGACGCCATTGGTTAATTTCGGAAAAGGTCGTTCCGTTCAAGCCCTGAACTGTGACGCTGTTGATTACCGCCCCGTCACCAGCCTGAATTCCGAAGAAGTTCTGTCCGTTGGTGTCAACTGAGAAGACCTGGTTGAAAACCTGCCCGCCGGCCAAGGTGTAATTAACTGTGAACTGGACCGTCGTCGGAGGAGGTAGGCCGTTCGTAACGTCAATGTTCAAGATCAATTTGGTGAACGTTGCGTTGTTTTCAAGCTGAACGGTCACGTTCGAAAAAGGTATGTTGCCTGTGCCGCCCACAAGCACTGCCTGGCCGCCGCTGACACCCAGGTTGCCGTTGCCGGAAGCTGAGGTGAAATCGACGATAAAGCCAGCGCCGGAGCCGTTGAAATCGCCCTGGACGAGCAGTCCTGAATGGACCAGGCTTCCGTTATTAAACAGCACGTTATCGGTGTTCTGATTGTTTGGGTTTCCGACGGTAATCGTAATGGGATCGGCCCACGCAGTAGACGAGGCCATTACCATGATAGCAAACGCCGCTGAGGCGAGTATCAGGCGTTGAAGGTTGAAAATACGAGGCATTTTGGGGCTCCTTAGACTTTTGTTCTCAAACTGTAGAGGGAAAAGTGCTAATGGAGGGATGGTTCCAAGACCCATCCACAGATTCCACAGATTATCTGTGTAATCGGAGTAATCTGTGGATTATCGTTTCTGCTTGTGGGACGCGAAACAGAAAACCGACGGCGAAATAGCAAGTTCCGTAACCCCCCAGGACGATGATGGCCAGCGGAATCGGATGCCAGCCTGCGACAAGGATCTTGAGACCCCAGCCAACGCCCGCGCTCAGCAACGCCGCTATCCAGAGTTTGGCTGAATAAGAAAGCGACAAACCCGTTCGCCCGATTCGTTTGTTCAGGCTGTTTCGCAGTAAAACGAATTCAACCCAACCGGCGAGCCCCGCTGAAGAGGTAAGACCCGCTACTCCCAATTTAGAATCAAGTCCGAGAAGACCAGGTAGATGGATTGAGAAGAAGTATCCCAGAATCGCGCTCAGTGCTACTCGCACAACCGCATAGAGCAGCGGCGTGCGAGTGTCGCGCAAGGCGTAATAGGTTGATGCGTAGAGCCGGCCAAGGGTTGAGGCTAGCAAACCCACTGCCGACCCGGCGAGGATGGTCCAAACGTAGATTGAATCATCGTGCGTAAACTTTCCCGTTTGATAAAGCACTGCGGCAATCACGTCGCCCAGCGCCAGAAACGCAACGGCTGAAGGAACGATGAAGAAGCTGATTCTTCTCAGTCCCTGGTCCAGGCGATGACGCAGAGTCTCAGCAACTACCTCTGTAGCCCCGAGCGTCTTCGACATCGCTGGCAATTCCGCCGCGGAAACCGACATTCCGAAAAGACTGACCGGAAGCGTGTACAGGCTCTGTGCATAGTTGAGAGCCACGACTGCACCCTGGCCCAGAAAGCTCGCGAGAAACGCATCGACAAAAGCGCTGATCTGGACTACACCACGACTCATGAACACGGGAAAGAAACTGTTGAGCACTTGCCGGACATGAGAACTTGCCAGCGTGAGCACAGGACGAAAGTGATGAATCAGCCGCAGCACCGTTGGGAGTTGAACGCCAAACTGGAGCGCACTGCCAATAACCGAGCCCCACGCGGTGGCAGCAGCCAGACTCGACAAATCCATGCGCCGGCCAAAGAACAGAAGCGCGGCGATGATCGCTGCATTCCAGGCGACGGGCGCCGTGTAAGAAATGAAAAACTTGTGATGACTGTTAAGAACACCGAGGCACCACGCTGAGAGGACGAGAAGGGCCGCGCCGGGAAAAAAGATCCGCACGAGGGTGATCGTTAACGCTCGTCTCTCCTCTTCAAAACCGGCAGCAATTAAGGTGACGATGTACGGAGTCGCGAAGACGCCAACAAGTACGATAAAGGCGGTTACCAGCGCGAGGATGGCAAAGATCGCATTCGCGACTCGCGCGGCTTCCTTCTCGTCGTCCTGCGCAAGGAGCTTGGCATAGACCGGAATGAAAGAGGCCGAGAGTGCTCCTTCGCCAAACACGTTTTGAAGGAAGTTTGGAATTCTGAACGCGGCGCTGAACGCGTCGCCTTCACCGGAGCTGCCAAAGTAGTGCGCGAAGATTCGTTGACGGGCGAGGCCGACGATCCGGCTGATGAGAATTCCGGCGCCTACAGAAAAAGCGGATCTGCCGGTGCTGACTTCGGTTTTCACGGCGGGTTGCTCAGCGGTGGTTTCAGGCGAGCCGACCTGCTCCAGCGTTTCACCCGCGATGACTCCGGCCGCTTCGTTCTTCATCTTGTGTGTCAGAGGGCGTATTCCTTGATTTTGTTGAGGAGTGTTTTGTCTTTGTCTTCGACAAGTAGGATATCGGCCACTGCCACAATCATTGATTTTTCGCTTGGCAGTGTCAAGAGGGTTAGGGCTTTCCTCAAAAGTCTTCCAGCCACAAGAAAGCACAAAAAGCACAAAAGCATTTCCGCTGATTTTTGGTGCCTTTTGTGCTCCTTTGTGGCGGATCTTAGGAAATCATTTTCCTAGTCTCGTCACTTAAAGTAACACGCTTCAACCCTCTTCCTTTTTTCACTCAAGAAAACAGCGGCAATTCGGCGGAATCGTCACCGGAACGTTTATTGCTCCGCAAGCGACCAGGACCAGGTTGTCCGATCTGCAGAGGACTGCTTGTCGGAGGTGGATGCGTAAATGAACCGCAGCAGCAGAATACAGTTCAGACGCGGTCCACAAAGCGAAATCTGTGGGTGGATATGCCGTTCGCGGCGTTCGCGAGTTCTAACAGGATTGACGGCCTGTCTAAAAGCTTCAACCGGATTTTTCAGGATTAACATGTAATCCTGTAAATGGCGGTCTGGAATTAGCTCACCTTTCAATCTTTAAGTTAATCGATACAAGGGGAATCGTCCGCTGCCTGCGGTGCCGCACGCCGCGAAGCAGTTGGACGGTAAAGCGTCCCGGTTATCTTCGGATGCCGGGGCGCATTTATTTTTAGTTGGATCTTGAAGGTGGCTCGTATTCCTCGCCGGCAGCGACGGTGCTTTCCGTGTGAGACAGTTGCATGGTCAACATGAGCGGTTTGTACTCGAAGGCCTTCGGTCCGCCGCGCGTATTCTGGACCAGCATGACAAGATAATCCTGATTCTCGCGAAATCTCGAAACGCTGCCCCTCTGATTCATAATCACAAACAGCAACACCTCGCCATTCGCTGCCTGCATTTGGCCGACTAACGAGCTGGCGCCGCCGTCCGTTCTCAATAGCGTCCCGGTCTTTGCGATCACGCTACCGCGCCACGTCATACCTGTAAACCGATCTTCCAGAGTGCCGGGATCGATACCCGCGACGGGCATGATCGCCGACGGCGATAGATTGTGTTTCTGCAACTCCGCGCGCAGGGCCCTGTAAATTTTCATCATCACCCGCGGTGAGATTCGATTGACGCCGAGTCCGCTCAACGATGCAATCTTCAGATCCTCAGGCCCGAGACCGAGATTGGTGGTGAGCTGTTGGCGAACTGATTCCGGCCCACCGAGCGCTTCACCGATGCGTTCGGCCATGAAATTATTCGAGTAGCACAGGAGCACTTTGAGAATGTCGACGAGCTTGCTTGATTTTTGCGTTAAGAGAAGTTTCGCGGATGGCGCGACTGGCGCGACCACGACGTCTCCCATCATCGTGACGCTCGGCACTGTCTCGAGACTGGCACGATCATTGAGCAACGTTCGTTCGTAGTTCCATGCTCGCACTGCTTCCGGGTATCGAAGCGTCGCATCGAGCGTATCGTAAAGACGATCTCCGGAGCGTGAAGCGGAGGCGCTGAAGTTCATGGTGAAGCCAGGCGCGACGACGAGGTCGCCCGTTACCTGCTTAATACCCAGTTTGTTCAGCTCACGTGCCAGCAACACGCCGTGCTCGTAGTGAAACGAAGGATCACGCCCTGAAATGTAGAGATTTCCATTTAGTGAGCCGGTGGTTTTGTCGAGCACTCCGTCGGTCCAAACGCCTGTTGCAAACCGGTGCTCTGGGCCAAGCGTGCGCAAGGCAACCAACGCGGTTGCGAGTTTCATTGTCGAGGCCGGATTAAACTGTTCGTTCTCGGCTTGCGAAGAAACAACCGTACCGTCGAGAGTTTCAATCAGCACTCCCTGTAAACCGTAAAGTGGTCGTGCTGTTTCAGCGGGCGATGGCTGAGGCGAAGCTTGCGGCTGCGGACTGGGAACCGGGGTCTGGCCAAATGCACTGGCACAGAGTCCGGCGTAGACTACGAAAGCACCGAGCAGCAAAACCGTCTTTATCTTCTTAAGTGTGGTCATATTCTGGATTTGTGAGGAGAGCAACTTTGATGCACGGTTGCTCAACGGAGATGTTCAAGAGCGATCGGGGCCAGCCGTCAAACATCATAGCTGAGATTTAGTACATGTGGGAAAATAGTTTTATC